>NZ_CP118963.1:3000000-3166595 GCF_029024105.1 Acinetobacter lwoffii
GTTGCGGCCACACCTCGCCTTGGGGTGAACAGGGTCTGGGCCTAGGTTTGGCGATCGTACAACGCATGACCAGCATGCTGGACTATCCGGTACATGTGTCTTCTGCGCTGGGTAAAGGTTCCTGCTTTATGATTGAAGTGCCTGTGATCGAAGCACCGAAAGTGGTCGCAGCACCGGTTCAGGCCGTACCTTTAAAGAGCAAAGCCTTTAAGATTCTATGTCTGGATAATGATGAAACCATTCTGGAAGGCATGTCGACCTTATTGACCAAATGGGGTTATCAGGTGTTTAAAGCCACTGAACCTGAACAAGCAGCCATGCTGATTCAGCAGGAAAATATTCAGGTCTGGCTGGTGGATCAACATCTGAATCAGGACAAGATCGGTCTGGATTTCATTCTGGAACATCGTTCGAAGGATATTCCGGTCGCATTGATTACCGCCGATTCCGATCCGGAATTGCCGCAACGTCTAAAAGAGCTAAACATTGTTCTGCTGAAAAAACCGCTGAAACCGGCCTCATTACGTTCATGGTTATCTGGACTGAAAATTTCCGACTCCTAAGTAGATAACGATCTGATCAATGCCCATTTCACACCCTGAAATGGGCATTTTTTATACTCAACTGCCACATAAACTTACCTAGCTTGCATAAAATTTATTCTAATGTGCTAAAAGCAGCAAATATGCCGAAAATACAGCTGAATAAATTGACCAAAATGCTCATTTTTTAATTCACTATGGCAAAAACTGACGAATGTATTAATGTACATGTGTACACTTAGTTACAATTAATTATCTTATTGTTTTTAATAAAAATTAAAGAGTAATTTTCCACTACTATAACTTTAGTCGTATTTTTATCCCTTGTACTTGGCTCTAAAAATAGAGGAATAAGAAACGATCAGTTCCCATCTCATGCAGCCTTAATTTTTTGGTCGCTGATCTATTTCTGCATATCGGAGTTCTTCACATGAACATAGATCAAAACCATGGCCTGAATCAGACCCAGCAGTTTCACCGTCAATATGGCGCCAATGCCTTATTGCCAAGCATTGACTGGGCACAGATCTTTAAATACAGCAAGCTGAATGATGCCCAGTATCAGGCACTGGAAACGCTGTATCAGAGTGCAGTCCCTCTGGCACTGCAAGTCTTTGATGAATTACATTTTGATGTCTTTGAACCTTATGCCTACAAGCCGCAAGGTCTGGGTCTATTTGAAAAGATTGCTGAACAGGAAGACAAGCTGATTCAGTCTTTAGAAGCTGAAACAGAGGATCTTCCGGCAAAGACCCGTCATCAGATCTGGAGCATGTTGCTGCGTGGTGGCGCGGTACTGGTCTTTAAGGCCTGGCTGGGTAAAGTCAAAAATGAAGAAGATTGTCTGGACACCAGCCAGTTTGATGAGCTGTCTGATCTGTTATTTATCAAAACCTGCCCACATGAACTGGCACAACGTTTACATGTCGATCCGAATACGCGCGACGAACATGTCTTCCTGATGTATGACAATGAAGTTTATCTGGATCGTTTTAACAGTCTGGAAACTGCAGCACTATTTGTCGATCTCGGTGTTTATGATGCGACTTTCCTGAGTCTGCGTGATGATCGCGTGGCGGAATATCTGAAATCGAAAGGTTATGTCACCGAAGAGCAGATTGACGAATTGCAATGTGCCTTAAATCCATTGTTTTGTGATGATTTCACCCGCAAGCAGGATTATATCGCCTAGCTGATTCAGGCCTTTGCACTCAATTTTGCAGATTTTGCCCATAAAAAAGACCTCCAAGGAGGTCTTTTTCAATTCGTATATGCAGAATTTACATTTTGCGGTCTTCAATATTCAGTGCATTAATGGCCAATACCGCTTGTGTCCGGTTTTGTACGCCAAGCTTACGGAAGATTGCAGTCACATGCGCTTTAATCGTCGCTTCTGATACATCCAGTTCATAAGCAATCTGCTTGTTTAATAAACCTTCAGCCACCATCATCAATACCCGGAACTGTTGCGGCGTCAAAGACTGGATCCGTTCTGCCAAAGCCGTTTCATCGGCAGCACGCGGATCAAAATTCATATTGGCTGGCAGATTTGGCGGTAACCAGATTTCACCTTCCAGCACTTCACGAATCGCTTCACCGATATGGCTTGGGTGAGCAGATTTAGGAATATAGCCCATCGCACCATGCGCGATCGCACGCTGGATGATGCTGACTTCTTCATGTGCAGACACAACAATAATCGGTAAAGACGGATACTGTGCGCGGACATGCACCAGGGCAGAAAAGCCGGAAGCGCCCGGCAGGTTTAAATCCAGCAGCACAAGATCAGGCTCAGGGCCATTTTCTAGACGTTCATAAAATTCATTGACTGCCGCAGTTTCATGAATCTGGGCTTGTGGCAGGCTATAACGTACAGCTTGAATCAAGGCATGACGAAATAGTGGATGATCATCAACGATTAAAATATTCATAGGCAACGTGAGAGAGATCTTGGCACGGTAGTCCCTATTCTAACCATACAACCCGGTTAAGGATATGCAAGACACTACAATTTTTAAAATAATATGCAGTTTTTCTTCAAAATTGCCCATTTTTGCACTATTGCAATAATTGTTTAATTCTCATCACTTTTTTATATATCACTTATTCCTCACTGAAAAAGCTTATCTTTATTCAATATAAATATAAATATCATTCACTTACCCACAAAAACTTCCTTAAAAATCAGGCCTTTGTCGTATATCGCAAAATCAGATAACTTTTCAGCTTTTCGTTATTTTACAGCCCTTCGCTGAATCGGGATTAATAGGGTCATTCCGAGATTAACCCTATTTTCAGGTTCTAAATATGTCTAATTTTAATGCGCAAAAACCCTTAAATATTGTTGCCGTATCTGGCGGTTTAAATCACCCCTCAAAAACCGAAGCCTTGGTTCAGGCCATTCTGGATGAGCTTGGGGAAGCGACACCAATCAATGTGCATTTCATTAAATTTAGTGAAATTGGTTCGCTCTTGGGCGGCGCGATTTATCGCAATCAGTTGCCGCAACGCGTTCAGAATGATCTGGCAGCAGTAGAAGCCGCAGATGCGCTGATTGTTGGCACTCCTGTGTACCGCGCTTCATTTACCGGCCTGTTCAAGCATTTCTTTGACTTTGTTGAGCAAACGGCGCTGGTCGATGTTCCGGTATTACTGGCAGCTTCTGGTGGCAGTGACCGTCATGCGCTAGTGCTTGAACATCAACTGCGTCCTTTATTCAGCTTCTTTCAGGCACAGACTTTACCGATTGGGGTCTATGCCACCGACCGCGATTTCACCCCTGAATATACCATTCACAGTGAATTGCTCCGCGACCGGATTACCCTGGCTGTGGCGCGTGCATTGCCGATTCTTGAATGGGCACCAGCCAAGGGACAACGTGCTGAAGTCATCAAAGAAAAAACCATTCAAGCGAGTCAAAATCTGGGCATTAACAAGCAGATCGAACAGGAAGAAGTGCTGCCTTCAGCAGCCGTGCCGAGCCTGGATGCCGCAGAATCGCGCTTGCACAGCAAGAAAGCACCAAAGACTCAAGTGGCTTGAACACAGCATTGCAGAGGGCGATGAATATGTCGAATGATAAAAATATCGTATTTGCCTATTGGGTGCCGAATGTCAGTGGTGGCCTGGTGGTTAGTAATATCGAGCAGCGCACCGACTGGAGCTATGACTATAACGTGCGTCTGGCACAAACCGCTGAACAGGCAGGCTTTGATTATGCCCTGACCCAGATCCGTTTTACTGCCGGCTATAACGCAGAAAACCAGCATGAATCGGTCAGCTTCAGTCATGGCATTCTGGCCAAAACTGAACGCCTGAAAGTCATTGCCGCGATTCTGCCGGGTCCATGGAAGCCGGCACTGGCTGCAAAACAACTGGCGACGATTGACCATCTGAGCAATGGCCGGATCGCGATCAATGTGGTCAGTGGCTGGTTCCGCGGTGAGTTTGATGCCATTGGTGAAGAATGGCCGGAACATGACGAGCGTTATGCCCGTTCGGGAGAGTTTATCCGTAGCCTGAAAGGGGTCTGGAGCCAGAATAACTTTAATTTTGAAGGTAAATATTATCAATTCAAAGACTATACCCTGAGTCCAAAACCGCTACAAAAACCGCATATTGAAATCTTTCAGGGCGGCAGTTCCCGGGCAGCACGTGATATGGCTTCTCGCGTATCTGACTGGTACTTCACCAATGGCAATACCCCGGAAGAGCTGAAAAAACAGATCGATGATATTCGTGAAAAAGCCAAGGCAAATCATCACTCGGTGAAAATCGGCGTAAATGCCTTTGTGATTGCACGGGATAGCGAAGAAGAAGCTCAGGCTGTATTGCAGGAAATTATTAGCAAGGCCAATGTGCAGGCAGTGAAATCTTTTGGTGAAGCGACCCGTGAAGCCGGCGCAGCAAGTCAGGAAGGTGAAGGCAACTGGGCCAAATCCACCTTTGAAGATCTGGTGCAATACAATGATGGTTTCCGCACCAATCTGATCGGAACACCGCAGCAGATTGCTGAACGGATTATCGAACTAAAAAAAGTGGGCGTAGATCTGATTCTGTCAGGCTTTTTGCACTTTATTGAAGAAGTCGAATATTTTGGCCAGAAGGTGCTGCCTTTGGTCCGTGAGCTTGAAGCACAACAGGCAACGCCTGTACAGCAAGAAGAAGCTGAGCCCGTATAATCCTTCCAATAAATCTCAGCAGATTCACTCCCCCCTCAAGGCTCGGCTTGGGGGATTTTTTTATGTGATAAAATTGTTGTCTGGCTAGGCTTAAGACCAGCAATTCCTTAAAATTCTGCACTAACGACTTTCCAAGAATTTTAACAATGCAACTGATCTGGTTTCGTCAAGACCTCCGCATTCATGATCATGCTGCGCTCTGGCATGCCACCCAGCAAGGCAGCTGTATAGCACTGGTGGTGCTCTCTCCTGAACAATGGAAGCGGCATCAGGATGCCCGGATTAAAATCGATTTTTATCTGCGCCGCCTCGACGTCTTAAAGCAGCAGTTAGCGCAGCTGAATATTCCATTAATCATTTTAAATGTTCCCTTATGGCAAGACCTGCCTGCTGAAATGCGAAGCCTGTGCCAAAAACTGCAGATTGATATGCTACATGCCAATATTGAAGTGGGCGTGAATGAACTGCAACGTGATGCACAGGTACAGCAGGTGCTGGAACAGCAGCAGATCCGGGTCGAGCTGTATCATGATCGCAGCCTGTTTCCACTGACCAGTATCCGCAATCAGTCCAATCAGCCCTATCAGATCTATAGCGCATTCAAGAAAAAGTGCTATGAACGACTGATTCAGAATATACCGGGCTGCTATCCTGCCATTCAGCTTCAAGATCCGCTTGAATTACCCGCTCAGTTGACCAGCTTTGATCTGGGAAAATTTGCAGTTGATTATAAGGTCGATCATATTGCCCAGTTCTGGCCTGCGCAGGATCAAGCTGCCTTTGAGCTGCTCGATGATTTTATCGGGGAGAAAATGGCTCACTATAAAACTGAGCGAGATCTACCTGCAGTCGATGGTACCAGCCGCCTGTCACCGTATCTGAATATCGGTATTCTCTCGATCCGTCAATGTATGCAGACCCTGTTTAAGGACGGATATTTCCAGATTGATAATATCGGTCAGCAGACTTGGCTAGATGAACTGCTCTGGCGCGAATTTTATCTGCATACCCTGTTTGATTTTCCCCGTGTATCCAGACATCGGCCTTTTAAGGAAAATACCGATAAAATCCAGTGGCGCAATGCACCAGATGATTTGGCTGCCTGGCAACAAGGACAAACCGGGATTCCGATTGTCGATGCTGGCATGCGGCAAATGCGAGCCATTGGCTGGATGCATAACCGGGTACGCATGATTACTGCAATGTTCCTGTGTAAAAACCTGCTGATAGACTGGCGCTTGGGAGAACGCTGGTTTATGCAGTATCTGATTGATGGTGATCTGGCGGCGAACAATGGCGGTTGGCAATGGTGTGCTTCGACCGGCATGGATGCCGTACCCTATTTCCGGATTTTTAACCCGGTCAGCCAGTCACAGAAGTTTGACCCGAATGGGGATTACATCCGTCAATGGGTGCCAGAACTGACACATCTGAATGCTAAATCTATTCATGAACCCTATGCTAAAAATCCGGATCTTGCACTGGATTATCCAAAACCGATTGTGGATTTAAAAGCCTCTCGTGTAAGAGCGATTGAAGCGTTTAAGCAAATTTAAAACCAAACTTTTTCATCCCGAATAAAACAGCCTCCGATAAAGAGGCTGTTTTATTTTTAGATCAGGAATAAAAACTCGGATCAGGCACTTTTCCAGTCAGCACCCATTCCCCCACTTCCTGATATTTATAATCGATCGGGTCATGCAAGGTCTGGGTGCGGACATTGCGCCAGAAACGGTCAAGATTGAGCTTGGCCGTGGTGGCCCGCGCACCCATCACCTGGAAAATATTCTGGGTAATATAGAGAGAGGTATTGGTTGCGGCAATTTTGGCTGTGGCAATGGCAACTGAGACTTCACCGCGCTGCTCAGCTGTTAAATCATTCCCAAGCTCCCAGGCTGCCTGTAAAGTCTGAACCGCTTTATCTGCCAGTAAGCGTACACTTTCCAGTTGTACATAAAACTCGGCAAAATGCTTCTGGATAAAAGGATCATTCACTGCATCGTCTGCCAGTGATTTGGACCAGGCTTTTTGGGTTTGTACGGTCTGCTTGGCGACGTCAAATGCCCCTTCTGCCACGCCCAAAAACAGATGCACAAAAATCAGCTGGGCAATCAAAGGCCGTAGACTGGAATATGGCGTACTCAGTGGACCGGGATTTAACAGCAATTCATCTTCATGAATGTTGACCTGCTCAAAATGGCTGGTACCACTGTCGGTCTGGCGTTGGCCCATATTGTTCCAGTCGCCCAGAAAGCTCACGCCCTCTCGCCAGGTAGGAATCACTCCTATCAGTAATTTTCCTGCTTCGTCATAACCTGAACACAGCAACATATCCGAATCAATCGAACCTGAGCAGAAGCTTTTATCACCATGGAAAATATATTCGTTTTCTGAAACTTTTGTAACTGTGGTGCGATGGTCCAGCGGATTTAGAGTATTACCCCAGAATAGATTATTTTGGGCAGTCTGTTCAAACCACGGGCCATATTGTTCCGATTGGGAAAATAATTGCACGGTCGCAATCAGCAAATGATGAAAGCCATAGACATGCGCCAATGAACTGTCGACTTGGGCTACAATTTGAATAGTTTTAAAAATGGTCTGCCAATCTGTCTCCTGACCGCCATACTGTTTTGGAATGGACAGGCCCAGCAAGCCACTCTGGCGAATCAGGTCACGTTCGGCTTTAGGATTCCCACCTTGCCGATCCCGCTCTGCTGCAGTCAAAGCAAAAATTTCAGCAAGTTTCTGGGCAATATCGACAGGAGACTGATTTAAATATGGGGATTGTGCATTCATTATTTTAACTCATGTTCAGCATGGAAACAGCTTAGCAGATCAGGGTACTGACCTGTATCCGAAAGCATGCAGAGCTTATGACTGATATAAAAATACCGGCAGAATGCCGGTATTGGAACCGCTTGAATTTAAACTTTATTACGCTGTACCTCTGCGATCAAATGATCCACCACCTGCGGTTCAGCCAGGGTTGAAGTATCTCCGAGACTATCCAGCTCATCGGCTGCAATTTTTCGCAGGATCCGCCGCATGATTTTGCCGGAGCGGGTTTTTGGCAAGGCCGGTGCCCAGTGCAAGGCGTCTGGTGTAGCCACTGGACCAAGAATCTTGCGTACCCAGCTGACCAGTTCTCCACGTAATTGATCTGAACTGGCAACATCAGCCTGCAAAGTCACAAAGGCACAAATGCCCTGACCTTTAATGTCATGCGGCATACCCACTACAGCGGCCTCAGCCACCGATTCATGCGCCACCAGTGCACTTTCAATTTCTGCAGTACCTAAACGGTGTCCGGATACATTCAGGACATCATCGACACGACCGGTAATCCAGTAATAACCATCTTTATCGCGACGCGCCCCATCTCCGGTAAAATAAGTACCGGGATAGGTAGAGAAATAAGCTTCAATAAAACGCTCCGGGTCTCCCCAAATGGTACGCATCTGACCCGGCCAGGAATCCTTAATCACCAGATTTCCCTCAGCTTCACCCTCCAGTTCCTTGCCATCGGCATCGACAATAGCCGGTTGTACCCCGAAGAAAGGCCGTGTCGCAGAACCTGGTTTTAAATCAGTCGCACCCGGCAATGGCGTAATCATAAAACCACCAGTTTCGGTTTGCCACCAGGTATCGATGACGGGACAGCGGCTTTCACCGACCACGGTGTAGTACCAGTTCCAGGCTTCCGGATTAATTGGCTCACCGACCGATCCTAAAATTCTCAGGCTGCTACGGTCACTTTCCCGTACAAAAGCATCGCCCTCACGCATCATGGCGCGGATCGCGGTCGGTGCAGTATAGAGAATGGTCACGTTATGCTTATCAACAATATGTCCAGTACGCGCCCAGCTTGGATATTGCGGCACACCTTCAAACATCACGGTGGTGGTACCATTCGAAAGTGGCCCATACAGTACATAGGAATGCCCGGTGATCCAGCCCACATCTGCGGTACACCAGAATACATCATCCTGCTTGATATCAAATGCTTCACGGAAGGTGCAATTCACATAGGTCAGATAACCGCCAGTGGTATGCATCACGCCCTTGGGCTTGCCGGTGGAACCTGAGGTATACAGGATAAACAGCGGATCTTCGGCATTCATCGGTTCGGGTGGACAGATGTCATTCACTGACATAATTTCCGTGTGATACCACAGATCACGTCCTTCCTGCATTTCAATTGGGTTACCGGTGCGGTGTACCACCATTACATTTTGAATCGAGTCTGTACCCGCCAGTTTCAGTGCTTCATCGACATTGGCTTTCAGTGGAATGGCCTTACCGCCGCGCATGCCGGAATCCGCAGTAATCACCATTTTCGCCTGACAGTCTTCAATCCGGCTGGCCAAAGAATCTGGCGAGAAACCACCAAATACCACGCAATGCACCGCCCCGATCCGGGCACAGGCCAGCATGGCAATCGCAGCTTCAGAAACCATCGGCATATACAGCATGACCCGGTCGCCTTTCTGAATGCCATTTTTCTTCAGCACATTGGCAAAACGGCAGGTTTCATCATGCAGCTCGGCAAAGGAAATAATCTTGTGCCGCGAAGGATGATCCCCTTCCCAGATGATGGCCGGTTTATAAGGATGTTCTTTCAGGTGCCGATCCAGACAGTTGGCACTGACATTGAGCTGACCATCGGCAAACCATTCGATTTTAAAATCGTCTTTGTTAAAGCTGGTATTTTTGACTTGGGTGAAGGGCTTGATCCAGTCCAGACGTTGCGCCTGTTCTGCCCAAAATTTATCTGGCTGTTCTATAGAATATTGATAACGTTCAAAGTACTGGTCTTCGAGCGTACGTGCTGTTTTTTTAAATTCTTCGGGTACTGGATAGATCTCTTGCATAGGTCACTTCCTTGATTTTGTTCTATCTCATCACGAGAGGTTAATGCGGCGTTGTTGATTGTTTTTTATGCATAATGGCAGTATGGCCTACTTATTTCAAATCCGGCAATCATGCTTTCGTCGTAGATTATTTATACAAATTCAATCAAAATAAACCACAACTTACAGTACAGAATCTTCTGCGCAAATGTGTATGATCTGTAGCACAGCCCTTAAAAATAAAATTGACCGCTTGTGGTTATTTCATCTGATTTAGCAGGATACGCTTTATGAAATCGCCTGAATCTCCCTACTTTAGCCCGCCTGCGCTGCCTGCATCGGATCATCCCCTGTCGATGAAAGGCCGCTTCGGACGCTTGAGCTTTATTGCCTGGTCGGCATTTCTGTATTTCATTTTTTTATTTGGCAGTATTGCACTGGGTCTCAGTATTGATATTGTGAATATTTCTACCCATTCTCTAGATCCCAACTGGCTGATTTCACTGCAAGGCTTGGCCAGTATCGGTGTACTGGTCATGGTTCTGGCCTATGTGTATTTCGCTTTAGTGGTGACCGTTCGCCGTTTGCATGATATGAACCGCAGTGGCTGGTGGGCGCTATTATTTTTACTGCCGGTAGTAAACATTTTTGTATGGCTTTATATCGTTTTTGGTTCGGGCGATCGAGGCAGTAATCAATATGGTCCGGCACGGATGACCTTGCTCTGGGAAAAAATTCTGGCCTGGCTGATGATTATCCTGACCCTGCTTAGCTTGTTGGGATCTATCGCTTTATTCAGTTATATGAGCGGTGAAGAACAAACCCCTACCCCCACGGAAATGATGCAAAAAACCACCAAATACTTTTAACAACAGCGCCGTTATTTTTAAAATTATCCAATGGTGACTTCGAGCCCTTATTAATTTTTTGCTGAACATCAGGCAAAATAGGCAAAATTTGAATTGTGGAATTTTTGTGGCAGAGCAAAACAATACCTTAAGCCAGGTAACTGAGGGCACCACGGAGTTGTTACATCAGGCAACTGAAAAAACGACCAAGACCGTGATTGAACATACCGCCAAGTATAATGATGCCTACAGCACCATTGACAAAATCATGGAGGGCTTCTGGGAGCGTGTGCCTTATTTCTGTATCGCACTGATCGTGATTACGATTTTCTGGTTACTCTCCAAAGTCTTCAAGTTTTTCGTACGTAAAACTTTGGAAAACCGTTCTTATACCCGCCAGAATCTGGTATTGGTCCTCAACCGTGTCGGCAGTACCTTTATTATTTTCTTTGGTATTCTGATTGGACTGGTGATTGCGGTTCCTGGCTTTACCCCGGGTCAGCTGATGAGTGCCCTCGGAATTGGTTCGGTCGCGATCGGTTTTGCCTTTAAGGATATTTTCCAGAACCTGCTCTCTGGTGTGCTGATTCTTCTCAGTGAACCGTTCAAGATTGGCGACGATATTATCGTGAATGGCATGGAAGGTACCGTTGAAGATATCCAGATTCGTGCAACCTTTTTACGTTCACCCGATGGCCGCCGTATCGTCATTCCAAACGCGACCGTCTACACCAGTGCGGTCACAGTCAATACCGCCTATACCCGTCGCCGCTGCGAATTCGTGGTGGGGATCGGCTATGAGGATGATATCCAGAAAGCCAAAGACCTGATTACCGCTATTTTAGATAAAGACCCCACCATCCTGAGCCAGCCTGGCTTTAGTGTCAATGTCACCGCGTTGGCTGACTTTTCCATTACCCTAAAAGCTTTCTGGTGGGTCGATACCACTGAAACAGGCACCGGAACTTCAATCAGTGCGGTGCAGGAACGGGTGATTCAGGCTTTTGCCGAGCATAATATTTCGATTCCGTATCCGGTACAGGAAGTCAAAGTCTATCGTGGTGAAGGCAATGATGATGCCTCAGCCCGCGCTAAACAGTCGACCTAAAACATAAGGAATCACGGTTTCTGTGCGGATAATACGGTTGCCCAGACTCACAGCCTGGCAACCGTTTTTGATGAGTAAATCGACTTCATAAGGAATAAATCCACCCTCCGGACCAATAACAATCGTACAGGGATGCTCAATCGCAAACGGCATCGCTTGCTCTGCATAAGGATGTGCCACATAAGCCGGGCAATCTGTACTAATCAAACCCGGCAAGATATCTTCAACAAAGGGTTTAAAACGTTTATACAGCTCGATTTTTGGAGCAACCGTATCCCCTGCCTGTTCTAGCCCCAATTCGATATAATGATTTAACTGCTGTAAAAATGGAGTTTGCCAATAGCTTTTATCGACACGGTAGCTATGTAGTAAAATGATTTTTTCAACGCCCAAGGTGACACTGTCCATGATCAGACGGCGCAGCACTTTCGGACGTGGCAAAGCCACAATTAAAGTCACTGGCAATTTTTCTGGAACAGCTTCTTCTTGCAGTGGTTTCAAGCGCACTGCTTTTTCAGAGATTTCGACAATTTCTGTCAGGTAACGCTGACCTTCCCGAATTCCGACTTTTAACGTATCTCCCACCTGAATCTGTAGATGTTGCTGTAAATGTTCCAGTTGCCGAGTTGAGGTAATGGACCAAAGTTCAGTTTCGGTTTGACGTGGGTCAAGCAGGACGATATTCATAAGGAAGATAAAACCAAAACATTAACATGCAAAATATTCAAATTAGGTATTATCGCCAAATTTGAAATCGTGTGTGGCGACATGGATGTTGCCCGCGGTACTGAGGTACAGGAAGTACCTTCAGTACCGCAAAGGATTTTTGCTACTTTTAATCCCTTAAAAGTAGAAATCTTCTACGAATGACCAGTTGTCTCAGAAAGGTAGATTGAGAATATGACTAGCACACACTTAGAGATACTGATCAATCACCTGAATATGCTTGGCAAGCGATCCCGTATTTAACTGCATAATTTGCTGCGCTGCCGCATTCAAGATTTCCGCCTTAACCTGATCTTGCAAAAGTTCCAGTAATACCTCTGCAGCCTGCTGGGCATCCTGCACCACTGCGACTGCGTCTGCCTGAACGAACTCATCCACGATAGTCTGAAAATTAAAATAGTTTTTGCCTAAAACAGTCGGCACATTCAGCGCAATCGGCTCCAAAATATTATGTCCACCACCTGGTTCATTTAAAGAACCACCCACATAACATGCCTGACTCAAAGCATACCAAAGCCACATTTCACCCATCGAATCGGCCAAATAAACCTGGGTATCTGCTTTAATATGTTGCCCTAGACTTCGACGCTGGATTTTCAATCCCAAAGACTGTGCAGCTTGGAACACCTCATCAAAACGTTCCGGATGGCGCGGTACCACAATACAGACCAAATATGGATCAGCTTCTAAAGCAGCTTTTAAAACACTCAGAATTTCTTTTTCTTCAGGAGCATGAGTACTAGCTAACGTGACGATCTTTCGCCCCCCTAACTGCCACTCCTGTTTCAATTGATCTGCCTGATGAATAAAGCGCTCGGGCGCAGTAATATCAAATTTGATATTGCCCAAAACTTGGGTTTTTTCAGCTGCGATTCCCAACTGGATATAACGTTGCTGGGTGGCTGTATCCTGTGCCAAAAGACCAGTTAAATTCTTGAGCATGCCACGGGTCAAACCTTTGACCTTGGCATAGCCTTTGGCGGATTTTTCGGACAGACGCGCATTCAATAATACACTTGGCACATTAAACTGGGGTGCCTGATCCAGCAGATTAGGCCAAAGCTCAGTTTCCATCAGCAATAAAAGTTTCGGCTGATACTTTTGATAAAATTCACGAATTAAAGTTTTCTGGTCAGCAGGCAAATACACGGCTTGAAACAAATCGAGATAAGGCGCTTTTAAAAAAAGTGATTTAGCGCGTGCCTGACCGGTTTTGGTGGTATTGGTGACCAGCACCGGATGGCCAAGTTTTAAATAATGTTCAATTAACGGTTGGGCAGCATTGGTTTCACCCACCGACACCACATGAAACCAGATGGCATGCAGGTTTTTGGGTGGCTGAAACGGGCCGAAACGTTCTGTCAGTTCTTGTTGTAATTGTTCAGGATCGGTCGCACGTTTACGGATACGCGATTGATATAAGGGTTTAACCAGCGCCAAGGCTGCGTTATACCAAAATGGAGTGGCCACATTGCGCCCCTGTCCAAAGATTCAATGAGCAGAATATAGCAGAGCCACATCAACATGTTAATCAATGTGGCTCATTTTTAGATTATTCTACTGTAGTTAAAGCTTCTGCTTCAGCCAATGTCGGATAATCAATATAGCCTTCCGCGACATTGGTTCCGATCATGTTTTCTAGTTTGAGTTCATTTAAAGGTGCATCTACCAATAAACGCTCATACAAGTCTGGATTGGCAATATACGCCCTACCAAAAGCCACCGCATCAGCCTTGCCTGATGCCAACAGCTCAATCGCATCTTCACGACTTAGTTGCATATTCGCAATATAAGGCACTCCACCTGAACGCTCTTTCATATATTCAGAAATACTGTCTTCAGCCAGATATTCACGGGTAAAGAAGAAGGCAATCTTGCGCTTACCCAGCTGCTCCATGGCATAGCCAAATGTTTCACGTGGATCATTGTCGCCCATGTCATGGTCATCACAACGCGGCGCTAAATGCACCCCTACACGATCTGCGCCCCATACTTCAATCAGTGCATCAGTTGCTTCTAGCAGGAAACGTGTACGATTTTCCACTGAACCGCCGTATTCATCTTCACGCTGATTGGTTTTGCTTTGCAAGAACTGGTCAATCAGATAACCATTGGCAGCATGTAATTCAACACCATCAAAACCGGCTTCTTTAGCACGAATCGCGGCTTGCTTATATTGCTCGATAATGGCATGAATTTCCGAAATTTCCAGCGGACGCGGCAACACATAAGGACGTTTTGGACGTAACAAGCTGACATGACCCGCCTGTTGTACTGCACTTGCAGAGACTGGTGTTTCACCATTTAACAGATCCGGATGCGATACACGACCAACATGCCAAAGCTGGGCAACAATCAGACCGCCCTTCTCATGAACCGCTTGAGTAACCTTTTTCCAGCCTTCGACCTGAGCATCGGTAAACAATCCTGGAGTATTTAAATAGCCATTGGCTTCTTCAGAAATCACTGTGGCTTCAGAAATAATCAGGCCAGCACTTGCACGTTGCGCATAGTACTCAACCATCATTGGGGTTGGAACGCGATCAGCAGTTGCGCGGTTACGGGTAAGCGGCGCCATGATGACACGGTTTTTAAGCTCTAACGCACCGAGCGTTAAAGGAGAATTTAATTCAGCCATCGTTACTCCCACCTGTTAAAGGTGTTGTTGTAGGTGTTCGATAAATTGTTGAATCAAAGTTTCATTGCGGGAGAAATATGACCACTGTCCATGCTTGGTCGCAGTGATCAGGCCAGTCTGCTGTAATACAGACAAATGATTGGACATGGTGGACTGGGAAACCTGGCCCAAACGTTCAATTTGACCTGCACAGACCCCACGTTGAAAGCCACCACACTCTTCCGCAGACAGATATTGCTCCGGAGATTTTAACCACTCCAGAATTTGTCGACGGGTCGGATTGGCTAAGGCTTTAAAAATTAGATCAAGGTCCATAGGCACATCACAATCAGTGGCGCAACGAAACTTTATTCAGCATCTGCGACCATTATATCGTATTTTTTCGATTTATATATCGAAAATTTTAGATATAATAATCACAATCTGCACAAGCTTTGTTACGCCAGCTTTTAAACGATTTCTTACAGGCCCTGTTTCAGGCTTGCTTCGATAAATTTGTCCAGATCACCGTCCAGAACTGCGCCAGTATTGGAATTTTCCACACCTGTACGCAAATCCTTAATACGTGAATCATCCAGGACATAAGAACGGATCTGACTACCCCACCCAATGTCAGACTTGGAATCTTCCAGTGCTTGTGCCGCTTCGTTACGTTTGCTCATCTCGAGCTCATAAAGTTTGGCACGTAACTGCTTCCAGGCGTGGTCACGGTTGGCATGTTGTGAACGCTGGTTCTGACAGGCCACCACAATTCCGGTCGGTGCATGGGTTAAACGCACGGCAGAATCTGTTTTGTTAATATGCTGACCACCCGCCCCTGATGCACGATAAGTATCGGTACGAACATCGGACGGATTGATTTCAATTTCGATATTGTCATCAACTTCCGGTGACACAAACACGGCAGAGAACGAGGTATGACGACGGTTGCCCGAGTCAAAGGGCGACTTACGCACTAAACGGTGTACACCAGATTCGGTACGTAACCAGCCATAGGCGTACTCACCTTCCACACGAATCGTCGCAGATTTAATCCCGGCAACATCCCCATCAGATTCTTCCATCACTTCTGCTTTAAAGCCATGACGTTCAATCCAGCGTAGATACATACGTAGCAACATAGACGCCCAGTCCTGTGCTTCTGTACCGCCTGAACCAGCTTGAATTTCCAGATAGCAAGGATTTGGATCCATCGGATTATTGAACATACGGCGGAATTCAAGCTTGGCCAGTTCTTCTTCAGCCGTGCTCAGTTCAGCCTGTACATCTTCTAGCAAGCTTTCATCATCCGCTTCAACCGCCAGATCAAGCAAAGCCTGTGCATCTTCAAGCTGGGTACTTAAGCGATCCAGCACATTTAATACATTTTCAAGCTCGCCTTTCTCTTTGGCCATCGCTTGGGCACGACTCTGGTCATTCCAGATAGTTGGATCTTCTAATTCACGCAGGACTTCTTCTAAACGCTCTTTTTTCAGATCGTAGTCAAAGATACCCCCGTAGTGTTTGACCACGTTCGTTTAAGTCTTTTAATTGGTTTAGATACGGATTAATTTCCACGTGAATTACTCTCAATCAAAATTAGGCACAAAATTCTTAGCCCGATATTATAGCACAGTCTATTTCCGCTATTTTAACGATCCATTCAGTCTAAGGCTCGAATGTCTTGAGCATTTAGACCTGTATTTCCCTCATCCAATTTTCAACATCTCATAGACTCTTTTGCGTCTTTTTATCCGAAATTTTTATCGGCTTTTTAGCCCCGTTTTATGACCGAAATATAATTTTGCAATTGATTTTATAATTTAGGATTTCTTATTGGTCTGTATAAAAAATCAGCGAATTCAATAGATTCCACAATATCTACACACTTTTAATAAAACACTACATTATAAATTTAATTTTATTATTCAGTCACTTGTTCAGCAAAAATTACACAAGATTACGCTATTCACATTACTGTAACTTTCCTTTGATTGACGATCTTTGGAATTGCTCTAGACTGAAAGTTGTAACAAAAAGTGTAATGTTTTTAACTCACGATTTGAGGGGTAGTAACCATGAAAAAATTAGCGATTGCTTCGGCACTACTTTCAGCAATAGCAATGACTGGTACAGCAGCACATGCTTACCAAGCAGAAATTGGTGCATCAGCAGGAGTGGTTGATCCTGACAACGGTGGAACTAGCGGTTCTTTCGGCGTTGATGGTACATATTACTTCAATCCAGTTCAAACACGTAATGCACCATTAGCAGAAGCAGCATTCCTTGATCGTGCTAGCAACGTGAGTGCGCAATATCAATATAATGAAATTGGTGATTCTGAAGCGCATCGTTATGGCGTAGGTGCAGAGTACTTCGTACCGAATTCTGACTTCTACTTAAGCGGTAACGTCAATGGCCATGATCTGCAAGACAATGATGATCTAGAAAATGATTTAACCACCTATGCAGCTGAAGTCGGTTATCTGCCAGCGCCAGGTCTATTGATTGCGGCGGGTGTGAAAGGTTGGGATAACGACAATGATGATGGCGTAGATCCAACATTGCGTGCTAAATATGTAACGACATTAAGCAACGGTAAAGACATCAACCTGGAAGCAGGTGCAGCATTTGGTGATTTAGATGAATACAATCTGGCAGCAGATTATTTCATCGACAAAACCTTGAGTGTCGGTGCTGATTATCACAATAATGATATTACCGACAAGAGCGAATTTGGTATCAATGCACGTAAGTTCATTAACCAGCAAGTGAGCTTAGAAGGCCGTGTCGGCTTTGGCGAACAGTTTAACAATGACTACAATACCTTTGGTGTAGCAGCGAAGTACCGCTTCTAATCTAAAACCAAAAATTAGTCATGCATAGAAACCCATCCTCGGATGGGTTTTTTTATTGCACTCTTAACAAGCATTTAGGTATTTTTTGCACATTGACGGGGCGAATATAAACTGTACAATTTGTTACAACTGTTCATCAAACAGTCATATTTTTATAACAAAGAGAGAAATCTAAATGCTTAAGAAACTTGCTCTTGCTACAGCGCTTCTTGCTGGCCTGGGAACTGCACATGCTTACCAAGCTGAACTTAATGTCGGGTATGAAAATACAGATATTGATAATGTTGGGGATCTAGATACATTTTTCATCAATGGAAAATATTACTTAAACACTGTTCAAGTTAAGAACTCTCCACTTGCAGAAGCGGCTTTCCTAAATAAAGCAAGCAATATTGGCTTAGGTTATGCAAATGCAAGCGGTGATGGCGATGAGGATATTGATGTATTTGGTGTAAGTGGCGAGTTTTATATTCCAAATACTCAATTTTATGTAAGCGGCACTATTAACCAGGTTGACTTTGCTGGTGAAGACAATACTGGCTATGCTTTTGAAGTTGGTTACTTACCAGTTAATGGCCTACTATTAGCAGCTGGTGCAGCTAATGAAAGCGTTGATCCAGTTCAGGTAGCAAATTATGGTTTTGTCCCTAACCTCTTAAATGCTGTTACTGTAGGTGATGATACTGCACTATCTTTACGTGCAAAATATGTGACTCAGATTGGTAATCATTTTGCCAATTTTGAAGGTTTAACTTATTTCGGTGATGAAACAACTTATCGTTTAGGCGCTGATCTTTATATCGATCCAACTTTAAGTGTGGGTGTATCAATCGCGGATTCTACAGAAGATGATTCAGATACAGTATTTGGTTTACGCGCACAAAAATTCTTTACACCTGCAATTGCAGCTGGCGTGAACTATACAACTACTGACGGTGCTGACTCTTTCGGTATTAACGGTACTTTCCGCTTCTAATCTCTCCGATTAAAAGCAAAAAAAACCGCTCACTCGAGCGGTTTTTTATGGCCTATTGTTCTAAATGGATAATCCGCATTTGCAAGCTGATATTGCCATTAAATACATTTTTATCCAGCTCATAGACCAATCGTGTATCTTTCATCGGGTCAAAGTCATATTTATCCGCTGCATTGAAAGCGATCGCATCCACGACCTGCCCATTCTCCAACGCCACACGTAACTTAAGATGCACATCTTTAAGCCAGCGATAGTCCATGATTTTGAACACACCATCAAAAATCGGTTGGGGGAATTTTTGCCCCCATGGACTTAAATTCTGTAATAAATCGACTGTTTCAATGTGAAAAGCAGAAGCTGGCAGCTCTCCATCCGTCCATAAAGTCGCAGTGAATAAATCCTCATCCATCGCACCAATCAGTACTTCAAAGACCTGCTTAAACTCGGCGAAATTTTCTTTTTTCAGGGTTAAACCGGCTGCTGCTGCATGGCCACCAAAATGACTGACTAAATGAGGATATTGCTCTGCCACCTGTTCAATCGCATCACGAATATGAATACCTTCAATCGAACGCGCCGAACCTTTGATATGAATCCCATCCTGATCCGCGGCAAAAACAATACTCGGACGATGGAACTGCTCTTTTAAACGCCCTGCTACAATCCCGATCACTCCCTGATGCCAATGTGGTTCGAACATGATCAGCGCAGCAGGTAATGCCGTCGCATCTAACTGGATTTTCTCAAGTTCGTTTAAAGCGTCCTGCTTGATTTTGCCTTCCACCTGACGGCGCTCGACATTAAGCTGATTCAGCTGTTCAGCCAGTGGATAGGCCATTGCTAGATCAGGAGCCAGCAGACATTCGATGCCGATGTCCATGGTTTCCATCCGTCCAGCCGCATTAATTCGAGGGCCCAGAACAAAACCGAGATCTTGGGCTTTTAGACCAGCAGGGTCACGTTTGGCAATATCCAGCAGTGCACTGATTCCTGCACGGCACTGCCCTTGCTGAATGCGTTTCAGACCTGCATCAACCAGAATCCGGTTGTTATAGTCCAGACTGGCGACATCGGCATAGGTACCGAGCGCTACCAGATCAAGATAATTGGTAATTACCGTACAGGATTTCCCCAGTTTCTTGCGATGGGTCGACAGATTGGCCAGCACATAAAATGCCACCCCCACCCCGGCCAAGGCCTTGCTCGGGAAATCGCAACCGAGCTGATTCGGATTAACCACCGCTTCGGCTTTTGGTGTCGGCTTGGTCGTTAGATGATGATCGGTAATGATCACCTGCATGCCATGATCTTGTGCCTGTTTGACTCCGTCATGGCTGGAAATGCCATTGTCCACGGTAAGCAGTAAATCAGGCGTGAAATTGACAAAGGCCAGATCTGCAATTGCGGGCGTCAATCCATACCCATATTTAAAACGGTCTGGTACCAGATATTCAACATTGGCGCCCATATCGCGCAGTGCCAGCACCATGAGTGCAGTACTGGTCGCGCCATCGGCATCATAATCGCCGACAATCACGATTTTCTGGCCATGATCAATCGCCTGATCCATCAATTGAATGGCTTCAGGCAAGCCTTTCATGGTCGGTGCCAGCAAATGCTTCAGCTTGAGCTCAAGTTCCTGCTCGGATTCCACCCCACGACGAGCCAGAATCTCGGCCACAAATGCAGGGACGCCCGGTAAATTTTCAGGGCGTGTCAGCAATGGACGTTGTTTGATTTCCAGTTTTTGCATGGTTATGGCATTAAGCGCTCTAAAGTCCAGCCGGCATCGGTTTTGCGATAACTTAAACGGTCATGCAAACGGTTGGGACGACCCTGCCAGAATTCATAATAATCGGGTTCTAGACGATAACCGCCCCAGAATACCGGCTTGTCCAACTGTTGCTGATTCGCGACCTGGGTATGCAAATCCCAAAAACGTTGCTGCAATTCCTCACGACTGGCCACGACGCCACTTTGCGGGGTACTGATATGTGCAGCAATCTGGCTTTCTCGTGGACGTTTATGATAATAATCGGTCGATTCTTCTTCCGATATTTTCTTTACACGACCTGAAATACGAATCTGGCGCTCCTGATCCTGCCAGTACAACAACAGTTCGGCATAAGGATTTTCAGCCAGATCCAGACCTTTTTGACTATCATAGTTGGTATAAAAGTCATAGCCCGCTTCAGTCGCTCCACGTAGCAATACCGTACGCACGTGCGGACGACCTTGTGCATTGGCTGTTGCCAAAGACATGGCATAGGGTTCATGCAATTTTGCTTCCAGTGCATGGTTAAACCATTGCAGGAACTGCATATGTGGATTCGGATTGACTTGCTGTTCCTGTAACTCGCCTTTTTCATAATTCAGGCGTAGTTCACTCAGATCCTTGATCAGATCACTCATCATCTATGTTCCTGTTAAGCGGCATTGGCACGCACAGCATCTGCCAGGCTGTTTGCAAGTGTGGTAACTTCAGCCAGATCATCGCCTTCGACCATCACACGAATGACAGGTTCTGTGCCAGATTTACGAATCAATAAACGGCCACGACCTTTAAGCTGCTGTTCGGCTTTTTCAAATTCAGCTGCCAGTGCAGGCACTGAATAAGGATCAAACATGGCATTTAAACGTACATTGACCAAGACATTGGGCAACAGTTTAAAGTCAGCCACAAGTTCATGCAGAGCTTTTTTCTGCTCAACCATCACGGTTAAAACTTGCAGGGCTGCAATAATGGCGTCGCCTGTGGTGCTCTTGTCTAAAGTCAGAATATGACCAGAAGGCTCACCGCCAATTACCCAGCCATTTTCTTCCAGACCTTGCAATACATAACGGTCGCCGACTTTGGCACGTAATAACGGCACTTGTGCTTTTTCCAGCGCCAGTTCCAGCGCCATATTGCTCATTAAGGTACCGACGATACCTGCCGGTTTTTTCGAGCTTTGAGTCGCAAGAATATAAAGAATATGGTCGCCATCAATCAGATTACCGGCTTTATCTACGAGAACCACACGGTCAGCATCCCCATCAAAGGCAATACCCAAATCCGCTTGATGTTGAATCACGGCTTGTTGCAAGCTTTCCGGATGCGTTGAACCACAGCCCTCATTAATATTTAAACCGCTCGGCTCATTGTGAATCGCAATTACACGTGCGCCCAGTTCACGGAACACTGCAGGTCCCACGTTATAGGCTGCACCATTGGCACAATCCACCACAATGGTGAGTTCATTCAGATCCAGATGATACGGGAACGTCGATTTACAGAATTCAATATAGCGACCGTTGGCATCTTTAACCCGGATACTTTTACCCAGATTCGCCGTATCTTCAATCACAAAATCTTTTTCAAGTTCCTGATTAATTTCGTCTTGTAAAGCATCTGGCAATTTTTTACCTTCCGCAGAGAAGAACTTAATGCCGTTATCAAAATACGGGTTATGCGAAGCGGAAATGACAATACCCAAGCTGGCATGTAAGGCACGGGTCAAGTGAGCAATCGCCGGTGTCGGTAGTGGACCTAAAAGATGAACATAAACGCCAGCGGCATTCAAACCTGCTTGCAAGGCTGCTTCCAGGATATAACCAGACAAACGGGTATCTTTACCCAGAACCACCAATGGTTTGGATTTTTTACTATGACGTTTTAAAACTTTACCAGCCGCAAATCCCAGTTTCAGGGCAAACTCAGGGGTAATCGGCAATTCGCCAAACTTTCCACGAATACCATCCGTACCAAAATAACTCATCTTTATCTCACTTCTTAGCGGATGATTGATATCACCCATTTTTTTCCTTGAGTCACACTTTACACCAAAATAAAAAAGCCGTCATTTGCATGACGGCTTTTTAAAATTTTAAATCACAGGAAATTAACCTACGCGATAGTTTGGTGCTTCTTTGGTAATGGTCACATCATGTACATGCGACTCAGACATACCGGCAGAAGTGATTTTCACAAACTTAGCATTCTGACGCAGGTCTTCAATCGTCGCAGAACCGGTATAACCCATTGAAGAACGTAGGCCGCCCATCATCTGATGTACGATATTACCCATTGGGCCTTTGTACGGTACACGACCTTCAATACCTTCAGGAACCAGCTTCTCGGCACCGGCCTTGGAGTCCTGGAAGTAACGGTCAGCAGAACCTGTCGCACCCGCCATCGCGCCCAATGAACCCATACCGCGATAAGCCTTGTAGTAACGGCCCTGGAAGAATTCAACTTCGCCTGGTGCTTCTTCAGTACCAGCCATCAATGAACCAACCATAATCGTGCTTGCGCCCGCACCAATCGCTTTAGCCATATCGCCAGAGAAACGGATACCGCCATCTGCGATTAAAGGAATCTGATCTTTCAGTGCATTGGCAACAGAATCAATTGCAGAGATCTGTGGCATACCAATACCCGCCACAATACGCGTGGTGCAGATTGAACCAGGACCAATCCCAACTTTAACTGCATCCGCACCTGCATCAAGCAACGCCAGCGCAGCATCACCTGTTGCGATGTTACCGCCAATCACCTGAACTTGTGGATAGTTGGCCTTAACCCAACGTACACGCTCGATTACACCTGCAGAATGGCCATGTGCAGTATCGACTACAATCACGTCCACACCTGCGTCCACCAAGGCTTCTACACGGCTTGGCGTTTCTGCACCGGTACCGACAGCAGCACCAACACGCAGACGACCCAGGTCATCTTTACAGCTGTTTGGATACAATTCAGCTTTACGGAAATCGGTTACCGTAATTAAGCCTTTCAGCTCTTGCTGATCGTTGACCACCAATACTTTTTCAATACGATGCTGTTGCAATAAGGCTTGGATATTTTCTTTCGATTCGCCTTCACGAACAGTCACCAGACGATCCTGACCAGTCATGATATTGCTGACTGGCTGCTCAAGATTGGTTTCAAAGCGTGTATCACGACCTGTCACGATACCCACCACTTTGCCGTCTTTCACAACAGGCACACCACTGATATTATTGGCTTGAGTCAGCGCAATCAATTCACGTACTGTGGTCTCAGGAGTCACTGTAATCGGGTCTTTAACCATACCCGCTTCGAATTTTTTCACACGGCGCACTTCTGCAGCCTGAACCGCGATATCCATGTTCTTGTGCAAAATACCGATACCACCATTTTGCGCCATTGCAATTGCCATACGGGACTCAGTCACCGTATCCATTGCTGCAGACACAAGAGGAATATTCAGGTTAATGCCACGAGTTAAACGTGTCTTTAGGGAGACATCTTTTGGAAGAACAGTAGAATAGGCAGGGAGTAATAGGACATCATCGAAGGTTAACGCGTCTTGAACGATGGTCAACATAACAGTCTCACTGGTAATTTCCGTGCACTATTATAAACAAATATCGGCTTAAATTTCATTGCAATTGCAAAATTATTTTTTTATTCAAGCTTCGTACACGCAGATCTATGTGGGTGCTAAAACAGTATCAATAATACGTCCGATCATGAAGTTCCCTATTTTAAAATATACCCCGATCATTTTAATGAAGTGAAAAGCAGAGCCTAAGCTCTGCTTTGGATGGATTTAGCTGACATATTCAAAACTGTCATCATTGTCGGCTTCATCAGTTTCAATCTGGACAAAGGGCAACATATTGTGTGCAATACGTGCCTTATTGCATTGCTCATCGGCAATCTGCACTTCTTTGCAGGATGAACTGCGCTGCTCATACATACCACAGCTGACCTGCTGGCCGATGGTGCCATCAAGTGCAATACAGCGTGGATTTTTTTGATTGGTTCCAGCCATACATGAATAGACTGCTGTCACAGGTTCGGTATAGTGCTCAGGCATATGAATTCCTTCAGCCCAATAAAACGAAACCCTGAAATAGGCGCAGCACGCCCCGCAGCTTAAACACGCATCCGGTTTTGGAACTTGAGACAACATTTCTTATAAGTTCTCATTATCAAAAAAAAGTTTTTTGGAGAAGAAATATAAAAAATGTTGTTTTTCCACACAAGAAAAAAATTATTTTTTGTGTGAACTATTCAGGACAGGTAAAAACCGTTTCATCCATCAGGTCAGTGCCGCATTCCAGCGTTTCAATCCAGTCCAGAAACTGGGTAATCTGCTCTTTGCCGATAAATGGTGTGCCATGCTGCGGCACAATCATCTCGGTTTCCATGCTGCGTACCATTTTCACCCAGAGACGAATCACCTTGTTATTGCACATATAGCGTTGATGGAAGCTTTTCATTTTTGGGATATGCGCGGCAAAGTTTTCCAGTGGCTTGGCGGCATCTTCAACCATGGACGCACCCATATCACCTGAAAATAAAATTTTGGCAATCGGATCATAAAACTGGAAATTCCCTACCGAATGCAGAAAATGCGCCGGTACCGCCACAATATGAGATTGGCCCAGTGGAATGATTTGACCATGATCCGGAAGCTCCACCAGACGGTCCAGCCAGTTGCCTTTCATCCGGTCGCTCATAAAGGCCGAGTTTAAGTGCGGCAAGAAACGCGCCCACAGCTTGGATGCCACCACTTTGGCATCGGTATATACCAGCCAGCGCGGCATGGAAGTGATAATGTCCGGGTCTTGATGTGAAGCCATGACATAGTCCAGATGGGTCAAGCGGGTGTATTTATTCAGTTCCATGGTCAGCGGCACATAGGTTAAATCACCACCCGGATCGAGTACCGCTGCGCGCTCATGATCAATAATCAAAAACTGGTTTGCCTGAACGCCTTCACCTTTGACCAGACTGGTAAAACTAATGCATTTATGTGTCCCATTATCAAACAGGACTTGCGATGTGGTGCGCTCAAAAACCATGTAAATTCCCCAATTTATAGTTAAAACTGCTGTTTTATACCCATACAACATATAAGGATTTAATAGAATTTACAATCCATAAAACCGACCATATCACGAGCTTTATCAAGCTTTTCAGAGGATTTAAGCATAAAAAATCCTGAGTTTTTAGCTCAGGATTCATGCAATTTGTTATTTTATAATTTAAAAGAAATAATATTGAACCAGGGTCGCGACACCTATGACCAGGAAAATGGCCGCGCCAATTTTATGGATCAGGCTGATCGGTAGTTTGTTCGCCAGTTTATCACCCAAAAATACCGCAGGCGCATTGGCCAGCATCATGCCTAGCGTAGTACCCAACATCACCCAGAAGACGCTGTCGAAACGTGCCGCCAGTGCCACTGTGGCAATCTGGGTTTTGTCACCAATTTCTGCCAGAAAAAACAAAATGAAGGTTGCACCAAATACCCCGAATTTTTGCCATTTATTGATACTGGCATTTTCATCACCCAGTTCATCCGGAATCAGCATCCAGACTGCCATCGCGATAAAGCCAATCGAAACGATCCACAGCAGTACTTCCGGCCCAATCACTGTGGTTACCCATTGTCCCAATACTGCAGAAAGGCCGTGGTTAATCAGCGTCGCCAATAAAATGGCAACTAAAATAGGAACAGGTTTGCGAAAACGTGCGGCAAGCAGCAATGCCAGCAGTTGGGTCTTATCACCCATTTCAGCCAGTGCTACGATTGCAGTCGACAGTAAGAATTCATACATGAGGTCTTTCTCTGGCTAGCATCCAATACCAATGACTCACCGCTCCTGCTAGCCAAAATCTGCAGAGTGGTAAATCAAAGGTCTTGCCAACAAAAGAAAGCTTGGAAAAGCTAACTTGGTTCTTTGCTATGATGACCATGCTCGTTTGAGCAAATATGTTGACCATCACCCTTCTGCTTTGCGCAAAAGGCGGCTACTCCCCAATGAAGTGCGTCAAGTATAGAATCAAATAGATTATTTTTCAATGCAACAGCAAAAAACCCTGCCGAAGCAGGGTTTTTCTCTTTACACCCTCTTTATATTTCTCCCAGAGGAAGAAAATAGAAGGCATATACATGATTTTTTAGATCAATAAAGTACGGATATCTTTAAGCAGCTTGGTCAGCTTGTTGGTGAAACGAGCAGCATCTGCACCATTGATCACACGGTGATCGTAGGACAATGAAAGCGGCAGCATCAAGCGTGGATCAAAGCCTTCACCATTCCAGACCGGTTGCATGGTTGCAGGTGAAATACCCAGAATTGCCACTTGCGGCCAGTTCACCAATGGCGTAAATGCCGTACCACCGATTGAACCCAAGCTAGTGATAGTGAAGTTCGCACCTTGCAGATCTTTCGGCGACAATTTCTTGTCACGCGCTTTTTGACCCAAGGTTCCTAGCTCAGTGGCAATCTGTTTAATTGACTTCTGATCTGGATGACGCAGCACAGGCACGGTCAAACCATCTGGCGTTGCGACCGCGATACCCATATGGATCTCGTTACGTAGCAAGACTGACTTACCATCATCGGCCAAGTGACCAGCAAACTCACGCTCTTCTTTTAACAAGTGCGCAACTGCTTTGATGATGAACGCCATAATGGTCAGGCTCAGGCCTTCTTTCTTGAAATTGCCTTTCAGTTCATTACGCCATGCTTCCAGTTCCGTAATATCTGCTGCATCAAACTGGGTCACTTGCGGAATGAAATTATTCAGCGACAATTGTGGAATAGATACTTGTTGCAAACGCGTCAAGGCTTTCTCTTCCACACCACCAAAAGCGCTAAAGTCTGGCAGTTTTGGCAGACCTGCGACTTGAGCAGCAGCGGCTACAGGAGCCGCCTGTGGCGTAGTAAGACGCGTTTTGACATACGCTTTCAGATCTTCTTTCATGACGCGCGCGTGTGGGCCAGATGCTTTGACGTCTGCCAGCACAACGCCCAGTTCACGTGCCAGTTTACGCACAGCAGGACCAGCATAGACTTTCGAGTTAGCGACATTCTGCTCTTTGGTCAGCTTATCGGCATTATCCGACGCCGCGACTGTTTGAGTAGAAGATGCAGCAGGTGCCGGTGCTGCTTTTGCAGCAGGCGCTTTCGGCGCTTCTGCTTTGGCTGCAACAGGTGCAGCAGCTGCTTGCGCTTCAGCTTCAATTGTCATCAGTGCAATGCCTTGAGAGACATTTTGACCCAGTTCCACATGAATGGCTTTAATCACGCCGGCTGTAGTGCTTGGCACTTCAACAGTCGCTTTATCTGATTCCACCACGATGATGCTCTGGTCTTTTTCAACCGTATCACCGACCTGAACCAGAATTTCAGCCACAGCCGCCTTGTCTACGCCTAGATCAGGCACCTTCACTTCAACATCACCTGCAGGTGCTGCTGGCGTTTGTGGCGCTTCAACTGCTTTCTCTTGGGTTGCCGCTTGAGCAACTGGTGCTTGAGGTGCTTCTGTCTGTACTTGTGCTGCCGAAACAGCCGTTTTCACTTTCAGAATGACCACACCTTCTTTGATCGTGTCGCCTTCTTTAATCTCGATGGACTCTACCGTGCCTGAAACCGTACTTGGCACTTCAACAGTCGCCTTGTCTGATTCCACCACTACGATACTTTGATCTACCTCGATTTCATCACCGACAGAAACCAGAATTTCACCGACAGTGGCTTTTTCTACACCAATATCAGGGATTTGAACATCAACCACTTGTGAGCTTGCTTGAGCCTCAGGAGCAGCAGAAGCTTTAGGCTGATGTGAAGCGATTTCCTGCATGATTTCCTGATCCGGCAATGAGGTCGGGGTATTTTCTGAAGTTTTTTCAGATGCATCTGCTCGCTGTGACTCTACTACATCCGTGCTGCCGTCTTCAGCCTGTAGCTCAATCAGTACCGCGCCTTCAGTGACTTCATCACCCTGGCTGACCAGAATGCTTTTTACCACGCCTGCTGAAGTGCTAGGCACTTCAACAGAGGCTTTATCAGATTCAAGTAAGACAATGCTGTCATCAATCGCAATCGTATCACCGACTTTGACCAGAATTTCGGCCACTGTTGCCTTATCTACACCAATATCAGGAGTCGTAATTTGCATGCTTAGTTCTCCTCTTTGTAGTCAGCAACAGCATGTACAGATGGGGTTTCTTGCGGTGCCCAAGCTACTGGACGATCTGTATCAAGCTCGAAAGTCGAAATCGCATCTTTTACCAGGCGCGCATCAACTTCACCTTCATCTGCCAGTTTTTTCAAAGTTGCCACCACAATATGGGCAGCATCAACACCAAAGTAACTACGCAAGTTGGCACGTGTATCTGAACGACCATAACCGTCAGTACCCAGCGCTACGAATGGACGACCATCTGGAAGATAAGCACGGATCTGTTCGCTATAAGCACGCATATGATCGGTTGCAGACACCACAATACCTTCAGTACCGCGGAGCTGTTTCGATACCCATGCTTCTTTCACGTCTTCAGCCAGCGGATGCAAGCGGTTGTATTCTTCACATGCCATGCCGTCACGTGCCAGTTCATTGAAGCTGGTTACGCTGTAGACATTTGAATGAATTTGATATTCCTCACGAAGAATCTTCGCCGCCTTGATCACTTCACGCAGAATCACACCTGAACCCAGTAACTGAACGGTGGCTTTCTCGTCTTCTTCAAGCAAGTACATACCGCGCTTGATACCTTCTTCAACACCTTTTGGCATTTCCGGATGCTCGTAGTTTTCGTTCATCACAGTCAGGTAATAGAACACACGTTCCTGGTTCACATACATACGCTGTAAACCGTCATGCACCATCACTGCCAATTCATAACCGAAACATGGGTCATAAGAGACACAGTTTGGAATGGTATTGGCCAAGATGTGTGAGTGACCATCCTGATGCTGTAAGCCTTCACCGTTCAGTGTCGTACGACCCGCAGTTGCACCCAGCAAGAAGCCTTGTGCCTGTGCATCGCCGGCTGCCCAGGCAATATCACCAATACGCTGGAAACCAAACATCGAGTAGTACATATACATCGGAATCATTGGCAGGTTATTGGTTGAATAACTGGTCGCCAATGCTGCCCATGCACTCATCGCACCGGCTTCGTTAATCCCTTCCTGCAACATGTGACCGTCTTTGGCTTCACGGTAATGCATCAGCTGTTCTTGGTCTTCCGGGGTATATTTCTGGCCATGCGCGGCATAAATACCGAGCTGACGGAACATGCCTTCCAGACCGAAAGTACGTGCTTCATCAGGCACGATTGGAACAACACGGTCTTTAATCGCTTTCTCCTTAAGAAGTGCAGAGATTAAACGTACCATTACCATTGTGGTGGATTGTTCTTTACCATTTGAACCGGCCAAGACCGAATCAAATACTGAAAGTCCAGGAATCGCCAGCTGTTCGCTTTCCTTACGACGTGCAGGCAGATAACCACCCAATGCTTCACGACGTGCCTTCATATATTTCAATTCAGGCGAATTTTCGCTTGGACGGTAGAATGGTACTTCTTCAAGCTGTTCATCAGTGAAAGGAAGATTGAAACGGTCACGCACGTATTTCAAAGAATTGATTTGCATCTTCTTGATTTGGTGAGTTTTATTGACTGCTTCAATTTCCTCGGACAAACCATAACCTTTCACGGTTTTCGCCAGAATTACAGTCGGCTGACCTTTGGCTGTACATGCTTCGGCATAAGCAGCAAAGACTTTGTACGGGTCGTGACCACCGCGGTTCAGATTATCAATATCTTCATCGCTTAAATCTTTAACCAACTCAGCTGCTTCTGGATATTTGCCGAAGAACTTTTCACGCGCGTAAGCACCACCTTTTACCTGGTAACGCTGAAAATCGCCATCGACAGCTTCTTCCATCACTGCTTTCAGTGCGCCGGATTTATCTTTATCCAGTAGTGGATCCCAATGACGGCCCCACACGACTTTAATCACACGCCAGCCTGCGCCGCGGAATAGTGACTCAAGTTCCTGAATGATCTTGCCATTACCACGTACCGGACCATCCAGACGTTGTAAGTTACAGTTTACTACCCAAATCAGGTTGTCGAGCTTTTCGCGACCTGCCAGAGAAATTGCACCCAGGCTTTCCGGCTCATCCATCTCGCCATCGCCCAAATACGCCCAAACCTTACGATCTTCTTCTTTGATCAGGCCACGGTTCATGAGGTACTTTTGAATATGTGCCTGATAAATCGACATGATTGGACCCAAACCCATCGATACGGTTGGGAACTGCCAGTAGTCCGGCATCAAATAAGGATGCGGATAAGATGGCAGACCTTTACCACCGACTTCACGACGGAAATTATTTAGATGCTCTTCAGTCAAACGACCTTCTAAAAATGAACGCGCGTAAATACCTGGTGCACAGTGACCTTGGTAATAGATCATGTCGCCGCCGAAGCTATCGCTGTTGGCACGGAAGAAGTGGTTAAAGCCCACATCATAAAGGGTTGCAGAAGAAGCAAAACTCGCCAGGTGACCACCGAGATCATCACCGGTTTTATTCGCGCGTAATACCATTGCCAAGGCATTCCAACGGATCAGCGCGCGAATACGACGCTCCATATCCTGATCGCCTGGCATTGCAGGTTGTTCTTCAACAGAAATCGTATTTAAGTAGGGAGTATTTAAACGCTGAATAGGAACATGCTTTGCAATTGCGCGTTGATAAAGTTTTTCTAACAAAAATGCTGCACGCTCAGTGCCCATGTGCTGCAAAACAGAGTCAAATGCATCTTGCCATTCTTGGGTTTCTTGCGCGTCTGTATCGCCATAAAACGCCATAATCTACAGTTCCTAAAAGCCTAATCTAATGTCTTATATGTACCATATTTAAGACCTCTGCAGGTATGGCCTTAGCTGAATGCGATTTAGCAGTACTATTTAGGAACTAAATGATGGGTGACGTATAATTACACTACATAACAAAAAATAGTCAATAAAGGCGATTTATTATACAATCATTATAATAGTTGGTGATAATATGAGACTTAAAAGTGATAAAACAAAAAGCCCTTCAAGTTGACTTGAAGAGCCTGCAGTTTAAACGCTTTAAAATGCTTATTGGAGGTTTTTATGTATAGAGATGCTTCTTGTTATTCAGGTCTATACTTAAGGTAACATGGCCAAATAAGTAGATGGGTTTTTACGTTGACCGTCTTTTACTACTTCATAATGTAAGTGTGGACCGGTACAGCGACCAGTACAGCCAACGTTGGCAATATGATCACCTGCTTGCACCTGCTCTCCCACACGTGCAATAAGACGTGAAGCATGGGCATAGCGCGTTAAATAGCCATTGCCATGATTGATTTCAACGTATTGACCATAACCTGTGCCCCAACCTGATTTGGTCACAATTCCTGGACCTGTTGCATAGATTGGTGTACCACTTGGCGCTGCAAGATCAAGGCCTGAATGATTTTCAGCACGGCCACTCATGGTACGGCCACCGTAATTTGAACTTACGCGAGAATTAGGTAAAGGATGAGAAATTAGCCAAGAATAAGCACTGTTTGCTGCCGCTTTATTGGATGAAGTATTGGCATACTTCTGAGCAAGCGTTCGATTGTTCAGTTCAACTGGTTTCTCACGAAGTTGAACATTCAATTTAGTCTGTGCTGGAATATCGATATCATCTGGATGAGTATATGCACCCTGTGCCAGAGTACGCGTCAATTGCTCGATACGATCTGTTGAACCATTTTCTTGATTTAGATTGACTAAATCTGCGAACGCAACCGAAGCCGCTGAAACTGATAAAGAAAATGCCAACAAAATACGTCGCATATGCATAAAAAACCTCTCTAAACTGCTTTAATCGAGTTCCTTGAAGATCTCTATCCTTGATATCCACTAAAAGAAGCGCATAAGATTAAGACATAAATATGTAGGAATCATGTATGTCGGAACCTGTCAACGTTTTTCAACAAACAAGAAAACAGATAAAAACAGGAAACTTTTCGTTTCTCTCATCACAAGTCGCTGCCTGGCAGAAACTTACGAAACTCGTACAACCGCTATTGCCCCAACCGGAACGCTGGCAAGTTGTCTGCTATCAAAATGGTGTGTTAACGATTACCGGTGAAAACCAGGCCATGATCAGTCAATTGGCCTATCTTCAAAAGCAATACATTTCACAACTCTCTCAAATAAATGAATTAACAGATCTCACTAAACTTCAAGTTTGCTTGCGGAATCCTTCGCAAACATCACCTGTTTCAGCAACACCTGAAAGAGCCTTAAATGCAGAAACACAGGAATTACTTCGTAGTGCTGCTGACTTTATAAGCGACCCTAAGCTTAGCCAAGCTTTACTACGTTTGGCAAGCAATAAAAAGTAACATAGCAATCAAATGTAATAAATTAAAAAGCAAACATTATGTGATGTGTATCACAGTATTAAAGCAATAACAAAAACATAAAGACACAAACACAATGACTTATGTCACATTCACATACATGATTGGACAATTGGCTTCGTCATCAAATGTTACAATTTCATAGCAGCTTGGATCACTTTTCACATTGCGTAAAAGTTGATTATTCAAGGCATGTCCAGATTTATAACCATCAAATTTGGCAATAATCTGATGCCCGAGCAGGTATAAATCACCCACGGCATCCAGAATTTTATGACGTACAAATTCGTCCGAGAAACGTAAACCTTCTTCATTAACGACCCCGGTTTCATCTACACCAATGGCATTTTCCAGGCTGGCACCCAGCGCCAGATTATTGGCTTTGAGATAATCCAGATCTTTCATAAACCCAAAGGTACGCGCTTCACTGACTTCATAAACGAAGGTTTCAGTAGAAAAATCGATACTGGCGGACTGATGTTCTTTTTTAAAGGCAGGATGATCAAAATCGATGGTGAAATTCAGCTGAAAGCCCTCATGTGGGCTAAAAATGGCACGTTTGTCATCAATGAGTGCTTCAACCGGTTTAATAATCTTGACGAATTTTTTAGCGGCATCCAGCTCTTGCAAACCGCCCTGCATGAGCAGGTAAATAAACGGACCTGCACTGCCATCCATAATCGGGACTTCAGAGGCCGACACTTCAATAATCAGGTTATCAATGCCTAGACCAGCAATCGCACTCATGACATGTTCAATGGTGCCTACTTTGGCATTTTCCTGAACCAGGTTCGAGCACATGAAGGCTTCTTGAATCAGCATGGCATCGGCAGGAATGTCGACTGGCGGATTCAGGTCAATACGACGAAACACAATTCCCCCATCGGCATGGTGCGGCACAAAGTTAATCATGACTTTTTGCCCACTGTGAAGACCGATTCCGCTCGCTTTCACGACACGTTTCAGGGTACGTTGTTTCAACATGCTTTTATCATCTGTTCATCTATAAAACCGCTATACGTTAGCATATTTGGCTATTGATAAAAAACAAAAAGGTGGCTTAAAAGCCACCTTTCCTGTCTAATCTAGCTAAACACATGATGTTACATGTTATTTACGCTGTTGATTCTTAAGATAATCCTGAATGCTCATTGGCGTTGGGCGCGGGCTAGAAACTGAAGCCGCCGCTGGATTCGCTGCTGCACCTGTTTCATGCTGCTGACGCTGAATTGCCGGTACATCATCATCTTCCACCACAGCCTGTGCAGCTGCTGCTGGACGAGTTGCCTGTACATTAGTACGTTTGGTCGGTTCAACTGAATCCGCTGCATGACGGGTGAGACCTGTTGCAATCACAGTCACGCTGATTTCATCACGCGCATCCGGATCAAAAACGGTACCGTAGAACACTTGACCCTCATCTAAATCGACAATCTGGTTCACGACATCAGTAATTTCTTCAATTTCACCGAAAGTCACGTCATCGCCACCAGTCACGTTGATCAGAATGCCTTTGGCATTCATGATAGTCACGTTGTCGAGTAATGGACTACGGATTGCCTGCTCAGCAGCCTGACGTGCACGGTTCTCACCACGACCCAGACCGACACCCATCATGGCATAACCACGAGTGCTCATGGCTGTTTTTAAGTCAGCAAAGTCAAGGTTGATATGGCCAGGACGGACTACCAAATCAAAAATACTGCGTACTGCATTCAACAATACATCATCCGCTTTTTTATAGGCATCTTTCATTGAAATATCACGGAAGACTTTCAATAGACGCTGGTTTGGAATGATGATTAATGAGTCTACATGCTGCTCTAGCGCTTCAATCCCTTTTTCAGCAGACTGTAGACGGCGTTTGCCTTCAAAGTTAAATGGCGTGGTCACGACACCAACGGTCAGAATACCCATTTCTTTCGCAATTTCAGCAACCACTGGCGCTGCACCGGTACCGGTACCACCGCCCATACCCGCAGTTACAAAGACCATATCGGTCCCTTCAAGCTGTTGGCGAATCAGTTCACGGCTTTCTTCTGCTGCGGTCTGGCCGACTTGCGGATTTGCACCTGCACCCAGACCACGGGTACTTTGCTCGCCCAGCTGAATTTTAAATTCGGCTTCCATACGATCCAATGCCTGTTTGTCCGTATTGGCACAAACAAATTTTACGCCCTGGATATCGGACTGCAACATATGTTGTACCGCATTACCACCCGCACCACCTACACCAAATACAGTGAAACGGGCTTGACCATTGCTATCGCTATGATCGTCTTCGAAAAATTCAAATGAGGCCATGACCTATAAAATTCCTAATTCATAATTGGCAGTCACTAAGCCCGTATACTGCCTTAATCTTAATAAAATTGTTTTTAAGAATGCTGCTCATGCGTTCACTTGTCAAGTACAAGCCCGATTAACTACATCTTCCCAACAATATTCACAATAAAAATCGACTTAAAAGATTGATTTCAGGGTGTCATTAAAGCCAAACAAGGCTCTTTTGACCCGCTTAGCCAATGACAACCGCTCTACATCATCCTGTTCCACAATCGTGTCCTGGGTATCACTCTGACTAAACATCAGCAAGCCAGCCACCGTACTATATTGCGAGCGACGTAAAGCAGCCTGATGTTGTTCGTCTGCATACACCTGAGTCGGCGGATTACCTAAATGCGCCGAGACCCCCATGGTACGGCGAACAAAACTCACCATCCCTTCGATATGACTGGCATCACCGGTCAATACCACACCATGATACAAGCCCTGGATGGCACCATTTTTCACCAGCTCATCACGTACCAGACCCAGAATTTCTTCATAACGAGCCATAATAATTTCAGTCAGTTCAATCCGGCTGATGGTTTGTGGCCCATCAATCCCCTGGAACTGAATCATATGGTCAGGCTTGACCACTTTCAGGTCGACACAGCCATACAATAATTTCAGACGTTCAGCTTCTTCGGTCGTGGTTTGCAATACTGCTGCAATATCACGGGTCACATGTTCACCGCCACGTTGGAAGGTATGGGTTAAGGCCAAACGACCATCCACATACACTGCAACATTGGTCGTGCCGGCACCGATATCTACTAAGCATACGCCATATTCTTTTTCGTCTTTCAGCAGGCTGGCTTCAGCAGTAGCCAAGCTCGACACCACCATTTTTTCTACACCAATATTGGCACCTTTCAGGGCGCGATCAATATTCTGCATGGTACTGATCGGCAGCATCATCAAATGATAGTGTCCGGTCATGCTATGTGCCGACATCCGAATCGGGTTTAACACCCATTCCGGTGAGTCGTCCAGCTCAAAACCCAGAGGCACAGCACTGACCAGATAATGATCTGAAGTCAAATGACTAGCTTTAGCCAATTCCAGTGCACGCACCACTTCACTGGTGGTAATCGCATGCTCGCTATTGTCGATCGAGGTGCGACCTGAAGCATAAAAGCTTTTTAATTCGGCACTTGGAATAGAGACCCAGGCAGAATGTACACGACATTCCGCCATATCTTCTGCTTCTTGAACGGCATTTTTAATTGCAGTAATAACTTTATCGAGACTGACAATTTTCCCTTTACTCATGCCTCGGTTACGAGCGGTGGCCATACCAATCACTTGGATATTGTCTGGCGCGTGTACCTTGCCAATCAAAACTGAAACTTTGTGTGTCCCAATGTCAATCGCCACAACCGAGGGAACAGCTTCACTCATTATTCACTACTACCATTACGTGTTTGTTAGATTTATGGCTTTAAATGCCTCTATTTTTTAAAGCCGGTCATTATGGCTTTACTGTTACCTTATTCTCAACGCCCGTGTCATCAATGGTTACAATAAAATGTCCATTTACAATTTTAGGCGGAATTGAATTTTTCCACTGTATCGACAATCCATTGCGATAACGCAGGTCGATGGCCGAAATTTTAGACCAGACCGGCTTTAAATCGCTCTGAGACAGATGGCTCAGGCGTTGTAATTTGCTCATAGTCTGGTCTTTATCCACAATTATTCTTAAACCCGAATCAAACTGCATAAACCAGGTCATTCGCTCGGTGAGATATAATTCTTTTAGACGAATGCCTTGTGGCAAAAATAACTGATTAATTTCATTATAACGACGCATCATGGTTTCTGCATGGCTCGCTGGCCCATGTAGCAACGGTAATGCCTGATAATTCTTGGGTATGACTTCAGTGAAAATAACACCACTGTCACTCAATAAACGCCCTGTTCCCCAACGTGCAATTGCATGATGCGGCATCACCCGCACCCGAATGCCATTTGGCCAGGCTCGGGACACCACGACCCGATCCACCCAGGATAATTCCAGAGTACGATCGCGGATCGCTTCCAGATCTGAAGTAAAATAGTTTTCGGTCACAATCGGTGACACATATTGCATAACCTGACGCTGTTCAGCAGCCGAGCGCGTACCTATCACGCCCAGCTCTGCCACGTCACTATTGGTCATGACTTTATATAAGCCCAATATTCCAAAGGCCAGCACCAATACCGCAATACACAACAATAACCAGCCACCAAAATTGGTCAGCTTTTCTTTGCGTGTCGGCGGCTTGTCGTGAATTGAAGTAATCGCAGCACGTTTACGGCGCATGGAAACAGGAAGTTGAGCCATATTTAGTGTGCCGAACCAGTCAAGGTCTGTTCCAGAATCGCGACACACAGCTCATCAAAACTGTATCCGACTGCAGCTGCCGCTTTTGGCACCAGTGAGTGACTGGTCATGCCCGGTACGGTATTGACTTCAAGCAACCAGAAGTTGCCCTGTTCATCCTGCATGGCATCAATCCGGCCCCAACCACTGGCACCGACTGCTTGGAATGCGCGCAAACTCAAGGCTTTTAACTGTTGCTCTTCAGCTTCGCTTAAACCACATGGAATGCCATATTGCACATCATTACGCTGATATTTCGCTTCATAGTCATAGAAGGCAACATCTTGAGGCGGTTCAAGACGAATCACCGGCAGCGCCTGACCATTTAAAACCACAATGGTATATTCACGACCGGTAATCCATTTTTCTGCCATCACCACAGCATCATGTTCAGTTGCCTTGGTAATTGCTTCTGCAAAATCTTCAATTTTCTCAACCTTACTCATGCCGATACTGGAACCTTCATGTACCGGCTTGATAATCAAAGGCAAGCCTAAAGCATTAACAATGTCGTTCGCATCAGAGTCTTTGGTGACAATGCGATACGGTGCTGTCGGCAATTCCGAACCCTGCCAGACCTGCTTGGTCTTGACCTTGTCCATGCCGATCGCAGAACCTTGTACACCGGTACCGGTATACGGCACGTTTAACCATTCCAGTGCGCCCTGGATCTGGCCATCTTCCCCGCCACGTCCATGCAATACAATAAAAGCACGATCATAATTTACCAGTTCTGTGACACTACGCTCCTGAGGATCAAACGCTTCCGCATTGACCCCTGAACGCACTAATGCCTCAAGTACCGCCGTACCACTGTCTAGAGAAACCTCACGCTCTGCAGATTTACCACCAAGCAACACGGCAACTTTTCCGAATTTTGAAGCATTTGACACGTTTATATCCTTAAACTTTTTTCAATCTGGTCAATTCAATTCAGTCACACAAGATGACTATTTTATATATAAGTGATTTTGTGCAAGTTCGACTGAGATTGCTCCAACATTACCTGCGCCCTGGGTTAATAACAAGTCATTTGCTTGCAATACTTTTCTCATGATCTGATTCAGGTTGCCGTCCGTCGCATCAACCAGAATCGGCTCGACTTCACCACGTAAGCGAATGCTGCGGGCCAAAGTACGGCTGTCCGCCCCGACAATCGGTTTTTCACCGGCAGGATAAACATCCAGCAACAATAACTGGTCTACAGTAGAAAGCACTTCCACAAAATCATCAAAACAGTCACGGGTACGGCTATAACGGTGTGGCTGGAACATCATTACCAGACGACGGTCCGGATGACTCTGACGCGCAGCTTTAATCGTCGCTTCGACTTCTTTTGGATGATGACCATAGTCATCCACCAGTTTCACGTCACCGCCCTCAATCGCAAACTCACCCTGAACCTCAAAGCGACGACCCACACCACTGAAACCTTCCAGTGCACGGCAGATTGAAGCATCAGACACACCTTCATCGGTTGCTATACCAATTGCGGCCAAGGCATTCAGCACATTATGCAAACCTGGCTGGTTGACCGTTACACGCAATGGCTCACGCTCTTTACGCAATACGGTAAAGTGGGTTTGCATGCCATCCTGATCAACATCTACTGCGCGGATGTCATTGTCCTCATTGAAGCCATAAGTCAGTAACGGACGTGCAATCCGCGGCATGATTTCACGGATATTGGCATCATCACCACAGACTACAGCCAAGCCGTAAAATGGCAGTTTTTGCAGGAACTGGATAAAAGTATCTTTCAGGACATCGAAGCTACCGCCATAGGTATCCATATGATCGGCATCAATATTGGTTACCACAGCAGCCATCGGTTCCAGGTGCAGGAAAGAAGCATCTGACTCATCGGCTTCGGCCACGATATAGCGGCTGGCGCCCAAGGCTGCGTTCATACCGGTACGGTTCAGCAAACCACCGATCACATAGGTTGGATCCATGTTTTCTTCAGCCAGCATACAGGTGATCAGACTGGTGGTCGTGGTTTTGCCATGCGTGCCGGCAACGGCAATTCCATGACGGTAACGCATCAGTTCACCCAGCATTTCCGCACGGCGAACCACAGGAATACGGTTTTCAATCGCGGTTTTAATTTCCGGATTTTCTTTATCAATCGCGGTAGAGACCACGATCACGTTGGCGCCCTTAATATTATTTGCAGTATGTCCGATATAGACTTTAATGCCATTCGCTTCCAGCTGTGCGGTGGTATTGGATGCCTTGATATCTGAACCGGAAACTTTATAGCCCTGGTTTTTCAGCACTTCCGCAATACCACACATGCCTGCGCCACCGATCCCCACAAAATGAATGTGTTTGATACGGCGCATTTCCGGCACTTTGATTAACTTTTTCGCTTGTTCAGCTGGGGTTGTTGGAGACATAGTTTACTCGGATTACAATTCTTGAATTAAACGGACCACATGTTGAGTCGCATCGGGTTGAGCCTGTCGGCGTGCTTTCACGGCCATTTCCATTAACAGCTGGCGATTCAGCATCGGCTCTAATAATGTTGTTAAACTTTCCGGGGTCATCGTGGCCTGCGGGCAAATCTTTGCCGCATTGATATTGGCCAGGAAACCGGCATTGGCCGTCTGGTGATCATCCACTGCGCTTGGAAGCGGCACAAAAATCGCAGCCACCCCGGCAGTGGCAATTTCAGTGACGGTCAAAGCCCCGGCACGGCAAATCACCAGATCGGCATCAGAATAGGCTTTGGCCATATCCTCAATAAAAGGCTGTACTTCAACTTGTAGACTGGCCGGTGCATTTTCATAACGTGCCCGGGTCGCCTCGGCATGGTTTTGCCCACACTGATGATAGACGCTTAATCGCACATTGAGTTGCTTTAAAGCTTCCGGAACCCGTTCATTTAAGGCTTGCGCCCCCAAAGACCCACCAACGATCAGAATACGTAAGGGCAATCCTGCCTTGTCACGCTCCTGATAACGCCAGGATGGATTTAAAATTTCGCTAATTTCCTGTCGTACCGGATTACCCGTAGTCACGACTTTATCTTGGGCCGGAAAGGTATTTGGAAAAGCCTGGCACACCGTCTTTGCCACACGCGACAATTGGGTATTGGTAAAACCGGCAACTGCATTCTGTTCATGGATCAGCACCGGAATACCTAAGATACGCGCAGCCAAACCACCCGGGCCTGCCACATAACCACCAAAGCCTGCCACGGCATCGACCTGAAGCTGTTTCATGAATTTCATGGCACTTAAGGTGGCTTTCATAATTTTAAAAGGCGCCAAGGCTTTACGCACAAAACCATTGCCACGCACACCTTGAATATCGATCTGATAAATGGGAATATTCTGGTTTTTTAACAGGCGGTTTTCCATGCCTACGGGCGTGGCCAACCATGAAACCTGTATACCTTTTTGTTGTAAATCTTTGGCAACAGCTAACGCTGGAAACACATGTCCACCTGTACCTGCGGCCATCATCATGACATGTTTAGGCTGTTTTTGCTGAGCTTCGGTCACGGTTTAATTCTTCAATTCAAAAAATGGAGCAGGAAATCTGATTTAAGTAATCAATTGTAATCACAAACCTCAGGCCATGAAAGTTTATTTACTTTATTTCAACAAGGCTTTAATTGTTTTTTTCACGCAAACTTCAAGTTTAGACTCGTTTTATTTATAAGGTCTGCACTTTTCCTTCGACTTAAGTGACATATCATATCAATTTTAAATAGTTTTCTCATTATATTATCAATAACTTTGCCACGAAGAGCGCTTTATTTACAGCGGTCTTCCGTTTTCTCCCGTTCACCTCCTCTCTTATCATTGGCCGATAATCTTAGGCTTAAATCCTATCAATTTTATAAAAGTTTCATGCTATTCATATCTATATATGAATGATGCTTGATGTACAAGCAGATGCTTTAAATGGACTCAGTTCGGATAGATGTCAAAAATCTCATGTCGTGATGTATGGATTATCTTGGCCGGTTATCTGGCTGCGATCCATGTCGGCAAACTTTCGGCCGTGATTCCTGTGTTGCAGCAGGATTTAAACCTGAGTTTTACTCAGGCTGGTTTTTCATTAGCATTGGTGCAGGCTGCCGGAACGCTGTTTGCGCTATGCATTGGCGCCTTCTCGGAAAAAATGGGATTAAAGCGCTGCCTGATCATGGCCTTAATCATTTTAGGGCTGAGCAGTTTTGCCGGGCTTTGGATTACGCAGCCTGCCACTTTATATGTATTGCGCTTTATGGAAGGAATCGGGTTTTTAACCATTTCCTTGTGTGCGCCAGCAATTTTAAAACGTACCAGCCGCGCTGAGACACTGAATTTCAAGATGGGACTCTGGAGTTCCTATATGGGCATCGGTGTCAGTCTGGCCGTATTGACGATTCCTCTCCTGCTTGAATATCTGGACTGGCAAATGATCTGGGCCATTTTGGGCTGCCTGTGCCTTGTCATTGCTGGCATGATTAAACAATATTTAAATATTGAACCTGTCTTGGTAACACAGCCAGACTCTTCTCAGCCAGCTACGGAAAACACCTCATTCTGGCAGATTGTTCAAATTACCCTGACCCATCCTCCCATTATCTGTCTGGCGATTATTTTTGCCTGTTATACCAGTCAATGGATTACTGTCACGGGCTTCCTGCCTACGCTGTATGTCGAACAGGGGCTGGACTTAAAACGCGCAGGGATGCTGGTCTCGATAGTCGTGCTGGCCAATCTGGGGGGCACTTTTGGCGCAGGCATGTTGCTGCAACAGGGTTATAGACCGCCCACCTTATTGAGTACCGGATTTGTAGCAATGCTCTGCAGCAGTGGTCTGGTGTTTGCTGCAAATGCCTGGCTCTCATTTGAATTGCAGGTTGTCAGTGCCTTGCTGTTTTCACTGATTGGCGGGATGATCCCAACCACTGTTTTTTGCGATTACCCTGCACTATGCACCACGTGCCTATGCAGCAGCAGCCAGTGTGGGTGTGGTTTTACAAATTTCAGCCTGCGCACAGTTTTTTATACCGACCCTGAGCGCTGCGCTGATATCTGCCACCCAATATTGGGCCAATCTTGCCATTATCACTGTCTGCCTTTCGATGCTGGGCATGGTAATGACGGCATTTTTATTTAAGCGTTACCCTAAATAAAAAGATAAAAAGAGCCTGCAAGCAGACTCTTCTTTCACCTAATGCTGCCTTTAAACCTGATTGGCCTGACCTGCTTCCAGCACAGCAAACAGATCATCCGCAATCGAAGTACCAAACTGGGCATCAATTTCACGGATACAGGTTGGACTGGTTACATTAATTTCAGTGACATAATTTCCGATCACATCCAGCCCTACAAAGACCAGACCTTTTTCTCTGAGATACGGCCCTACTTTTGCTGCAATGGCCTTATCAGTTTCAGTCAGTGGGCGCGCCTCGCCCAGACCACCCGCGGCCAGATTACCGCGCACTTCACCATTTTGCGGAATACGGGCCAGACAATACGGCACTGGCTCGCCATTAATCATCAGGATGCGTTTATCGCCTTCGACAATTTCCGGAATATAACGCTGCGCCATGATCGGCTGGGTACCATTATTGGTCAGCATTTCAATGGTTGAACCGATGTTGATGCCATCCTGATACAGGCGGAAAATCCCGGTGCCGCCCATGCCATCCAGCGGTTTTACAATCACATCGACCTGTTCTTTGAGAAATTCACGGATCAGGCTTTGCTGCGAAGTCACCAAGGTCGGAACTTGCAGATGCGGGAACTGGGTCGCGAACAGTTTTTCATTACAGTCACGCAGGCTTTGCGGTTTGTTGATGATCCATGCCCCTTCGCGCTCTGCCTGCTCCAGAATATAAGTGGTATAGACGAAGTTCATATCAAAAGGCGGATCTTTACGCATCAAGACAGCGTCATAAGCAGCGATCGACTCTTTTTGTTTTTCGCCAAGTTCATAATAATGGTCGTAGTCTTCAAATACCTGTAGCGGCGCGATCAGACCAAAGGCCTTGCCCTGATCGATATATAAATCTTGCTGCAATGCATAACCGAGTTCATGCCCACGACGTGCGGCTGCCCATAGCATGGCCATGGTTGAGTCTTTCTTCAGGTTTACATTTTCAATGGGATCCATCACAACAAGTACGCGCATGTGTCTCTGCTCTTTTTCAAAAAATGACTTGGCAAGGAGTATAGCTTGTGTCGATTCTTTTGTTTATGGTGATTTTGCATAACTTATTTTATATAGGTACTGAGACAGATTGAGCCCACAGGAGGTTTGCCATGCAACAGGCCATTATCGGTTTTCACTTGGATGAGGAACAGCATTGGGTTGCAGAGCTGGCCTGCGGACATGGCCAGCATGTGCGGCATACCCCGCCCTGGCAAAATCGCCCATGGGTGATGACCGAGCAAGGACGTAAAGAAAAACTCGGGATGCTGCTAGACTGTAAAAAATGCGAAAAGTGCGAAACTGAAACCTGAACCTATGAAAAAAGTAGTATGTAGGTGACCTAAAAAATAATCTTGTCCAGAATTTGCTAATTTGAGTTACTGCGTTTATGCTTTTATTGCTCAAACATGCAGCGCATTTTTTCAGGGTGTACTTTTGCTCATACGGCTCGTCAAACAGATCTGGTTGGTGATGCTTGTGGTTTTTGCCATAGGCTGGAGCAGTGTGTCTGTCGCATCTGCAAACACCATGCATCTGGTTATGCCGTCTGAAAAAACGAATCCTCATTGTCTGGAAATGACAAAACCCTCTGCTTCTCACTCGCTGCATAAGACTGATCCTCATCAAGATCAGGAACTGATTCAGCCGGACTGTGTCAGTGACAGCACCCAGCAGTCATCAGATTGTCTGGATTGTGGCACTATGGCCTGCCAGAACTTGGTCACCAGCCTGCCCATTACAACGCCCGAGTTAAGCGTGCCTGATCACGGTTATCCGGAAAAAACCCTCCTCCCTGCTTACCATGCCCAGCACCTTGTCGGTTACTGGCAAGAAATCCTGCGCCCACCCAAAGCTTGATCCTGAATTTTTAAATTTTTTTATTCATTAAGGATTAAGTTATGTTGCTTAAAATCAGTCAAAGCCTGTGTCTGGGCTTCGGTCTCATCTCGTCGTCTGCCTTGTTTGCAGCCGTAAAAGAATATCATCTGGTCATTGATGAAAGCCCGATCAATCTCACCGGAAAGACGGTCAAGCGTATCACTGTAAACGGAAAATTCCCTGCACCCTTGCTGGAATTCGAAGAAGGTGATGATGCAGTCATTCATGTACAAAACAACCTGAACAATCAGGATACCTCACTGCACTGGCATGGCCTGCTCCTGCCCGGGCTGATGGATGGTGTCCCCGGATTTAACGGTTTTCAGGGCATCAAACCGAAACAGTCTTTTACTTATCGCTTCAAGGTTCGTCAAAACGGCACCTACTGGTATCACGCACATTCCAAAGGTCAGGAACAGGATGGCCTCTATGGCGCCTTGGTGATTCGCCCCAAAGCCCAGACATCGCTACCTGCACATGAACAAACCGAGCGGGATTATGTGGTGATGCTGTCGGATTTTCACGAACAGGGCAGCCAGCAGATTCAGAACAATTTAAAAAAATCGGCCGAATATTATCAGAACCAGCGTGAAACCTTGGGCGATGTACTCCAGCAGGTGAAACGTGATGGCCTGAAGGCCACCTGGTCAGACCGCAAGATGTGGAACCAGATGCGTATGCTGAAAACCGACCTATCTGATGTTACCGGTTATACCTTTCTGGTCAATGGAAAAACGCCGCAACAAAACTGGAGTGGCCAGTTCCAGCCCAATGAAAAAGTCCGCCTGCGTTTCATCAATGCTTCTGCCATGTCGTTTTTCGATGTACGTATTCCCCAGCTGAAAATGACCGTGGTCAGTGCCGATGGACAACCGGTGCAGCCGGTCAATGTAGATGAATTCCGTATCGGAACCGCTGAAACCTATGATGTGATTGTGGAACCCACTGCAGCGCATTACCAGATTGAAGCGGAATCGATCGACCGCTCAGGCTTTGCCATTGGCAGTCTGCATCAGGCAACTGATTCAAGTAAAGCCCCGGCTCCGGTTCAATTACCAACACCGCGCCCTCGTGCCTTATTGACCATGGAAGATATGGGACATGGCGAACAACATGACATGTCACATGACACACACAGCAGTCAGACCATGCAGACTGCCACAAGTGAACATGATCAACATGCCCAGCACGACATGCATGCAAGTCATAATGCCATATCCGGAACCAATCAGCCTCATCAGCCGGTTGAGGGCTGGGCCAATATGTCTACGCCTGCAGGGCACAAAGCCTTGCAATATCAAGACCTCAAAGCCCTGACACCGCAACCTGATACCCGTGCAGCAGAACGTGAACTGGTAATTCGTCTGGGTGGAACCATGGAGCGCTACATCTGGACCATTAATGGTAAAAAATTCAGTGATGCCGAGCCACTTCAAGTGAAATATGGCGAGCGGATCCGGCTGAAATTTATCAATGACAGCATGATGGCCCATCCGATGCATTTGCATGGCATGTTTATGCAGCTGGAAAATGGTCAGTCTGCTGCAAATATGCCAAATAAACACACCGTGATTGTGCCGCCTGGGAAAACGGTGACTACCCTGCTCACGGCTGACGAACTGGGAGAATGGGCGATTCACTGCCATCTGCTCTATCACATGAGTGCCGGCATGATGAACAAGCTGATTGTGGCACAGGTTGACGAAGATCAAGTATCTCACCCTTCTTCACAAAAAATGCCGTCAAAACCAGCAGCTGCTCAAGGAGAAAGCCATGCACATCACTAATCTTTTTCTAAAGTCAGTACTCAGCAGTGCGCTTACCCTAAGCAGTCTGAGTATTTTTGCGGCAGCTTCTAGCGAGCATACGGGTCATAATGAACATCAGCATCATAGCGGGCATCATGCCATGCAAAACATGGCTGATGACCACGCACAGCATACTGAAACTGCAGATGCCACATCCTATCAACCACCAAAGTTATCACATCAACAGCAGGCGCTGAGCACACCACAAAATTCAGTCAGTTCTGCCAGCGAACATGATCATCGTAAAGAACATGGTGCACAGATTTATAGCCAGATTATTCTGGACCAGAAATGGCAGCATAGTTCAGAGGGAAATGGGGCATTCAAGTCCAAGAACCAAGTCAGAATTGGCACGGATGAAAATAAAATCTTCCTCAAGCTAGAAGCCGACAAACATGAATCGCATCAGGCCGAATATGATGCCAAAGTGTTGTATAGCCGAAATATTTCTGATTTCTGGGATGTGCAGACCGGGGTGCGCTATCGACAGGAAAATTTAGCCGAGCCTTCTATAAACCAGCAGAACGAGCGCTTCGATGCAGTATTTGGGTTACATGGCCTGGCTCCCTACTTTTTCGAAACGGATGCTCATGTCTATGTTGGTGAAGATGACTTTGTCGGATTAAAACTGAAAACAGAGCGTGACCTGTTACTGACTCAGAAACTGATTATGCAACCCTTTGTCGAACTGGATGTCATCCTGAATGATCAGGCAGCTAATGCGAAAAAAACCGGCCTTAGTCATGCCACCTTGGGCCTGGAAACACGCTATGAACTGAGCAAAAAGCTCATGCCTTATTTGGAAGTGGGTTATGAATATAGTAAAGGCAACCAACAGACAGCCTGGCAGCAAAGTTCTGATTCAGAAAAAGGCTGGATCTATGGTGCAGGTCTAAGAATGATGTTCTAAATTTTTGATACAGAAAATTATGCAGCTACGGGATGTGAAACGCCATTCATGTCCCGTAGCGCTATGGCACTATACATTTGACTGAGAAAGATTTTTTAAGCCTATGAACTGTACATGCAATGCTTTTCTGTACTTTCCCGCTCATTAAGACACTTGTTATTTTGCGAAAAACTAGTCTTCATCGCCTTGATTTCCACTGTTACTTTTAGCAACCAAAGTGCCTAACATAATGATAAAGGTACTTACACCGCCAATTAACAGGCTCAGCAGCCCTATTTCCAGCATAAAATTACTATCACCAGTCTCAGGGGCACCCCATAGAAATTGAAGACGATCGCCAAAAACAAAATTGATTGCACATACAATCAGAAAACCAATCAAGGTGGCAATCAGTAAAGTGACCACCAAGTTCTTCCACATTTTACATCCGACGAACAGGATGATCATGGCCAGTCCAACCATGGTGATGATGGATATAAGTAACACACTGTTCCAGTAATCCATGAGACTCACTCGTATTTGGTTTTAAATTAAAATCAAGAAATTCTTATAGTTAATTTTTCCAATTGAATTTTAATATAGGTGGATTTTTATACATGAGCAATGACGATAACTATCTTAAAGCTACAGATATTAATTTACCCAAAGTTATAAAATACACTGACTTAGTAAAATCTTGCTGAGTACTGAACGATTCTGATTAACATAAAGTAACACAAACACAACGTGTATTTCATTGTTTAGCTTCGTTAGAGCTCAAATTCAACCGATAAAGCTCAAGGCAAAACCAGCTTGAAATTTTAAAAAAAAGAAGAACTGAGCCACTTTTATAAGAAAAATAAATAATAAATATAAAAAACTTGAATATTTTCTGATTTAGGCTATGCTGTGTTTAACTAGAAAAAAGCGTTGTTTAGTTAAGCTTCTTTAAGTGCCGCAGTATTATTTATAATCCTCAGTTTTTTCAGATCTTTATTTCAATTCTTATTGTTTTTCCAAGTTATCCATAGTCATTTCTATGACTAAAATTATTAAAATTTAACAGGTTATATTATGTCTACTACAGTTACCGGTACAGTAAAATGGTTTAACGAAACTAAAGGTTTTGGTTTTATTCAACAAGAATCAGGTCCTGACGTTTTTGCTCATTTCAAAGAAATCAGCAGTTCTGGTTTCAAAACTTTGTTTGAAGGTCAACGCGTTTCTTTTAGCGTGGTTGATGGTCAAAAAGGTCCAAATGCGATCAATATCGTTGCGCTATAATTTAGCCCAGCAATAAGAAAAAGCACCTTCAGGTGCTTTTTTTAGCTCTGAAGATTCATAATTTTGGTGAAAGGTTTTCTGCTCCTCTATTTAGCTCATTAACAATGAATTTTTAAGAATCATGTTTCTGAATCACTGCTGCTCAGTGGGACTTTATAAAAGATAAAAATGAAAAACCCCTAGCATCCTGCCAGGGGCTTTCCGTATGGGTTCGCTTGGTATAACTCCTGTCGTACCTTACTTTCCTTGTATTTATCTATTGTTATTCTTGTGTGGAACCTCCTGTTCCTGTTAAAGCTATCATAGGAAATTTCCACTATTCAAAACAGCCGCAAAGTGCTGGAATTGATGTAAGCCAATGCTTACAAGAATAGACAGAGATAATAAATTTCAAATGTTTAGCAAATTGAACATCTACAAAAAAAGGAAGCTCAAGCTTCCTTTTCTATGCCAATCTAGGCTTAGATCCCATATTTAACACGGTAATCTTCCATTTTCGCCAAAGCTGCTAGGTCGCCTTTCGCTTCCAGATAGTCCATTAAATCTTTCATGGTAATTAAGGCATGTACAGGAATCTCAAGCTCTTGCTGCACTTCCTGAATCGCAGACAGTTCGCCCTGACCTTTTTCCTGACGGTCTAATGCAACTAGCACACCCGCAATCTGCGCACCGGCATTTTTCAGGATGGTGACGACTTCACGAATCGCTGTGCCTGCGGTGATCACATCATCAATGATCCAGACTTTTTTACCTTCTACAGAAGCACCGACCAATACGCCACCCTCGCCATGGTCTTTGGCTTCCTTGCGATTAAAACCCCACGGCACACTTACCCCATGATTTTGCGACAGAGCCACAGCAGTTGCTGCCACAAAAGGAATGCCTTTATATGCAGGGCCAAAAATCACTTCAACATGGTCACATTCAGTCAGTTTTGCAGCATAGCCAGAAGCCAGCAGTGTCAAGGCTTCACCATCATTCAACAGACCCGCATTAAAAAAATAAGGACTCACACGCCCCGATTTTAAAGTAAACTCACCAAATTTAAGCACACCGCGTGATAATGCGAGTTCGATAAAAGCTTGCGGGTTAAACTGAGCTGGCGTTGACATGAGGTGCTCCTAAATCCATTAATTAAGGTAAGACTTGCGCATGATACCAAAGAGTAGCTATCCAGGTGATCAAAAAATTCTTCGTGTCGTTTCAATTAATGTCAACGGTTTACGCTCATCCGTCACCAAAGGGTTATTGGAATGGATGGAACAGTCCGATGCCGATGTAATTTGCATGCAGGAAAGCCGGATCACCCATGCGCAGTGGACCGATAAATTCAAACCAGAAGGCTGGTATACGCACCTGTTTCCTGCCGAACGCCCAGGTTATGCCGGTACGGCCATTTATAGCCGCCTGCCTTTTGTATCCTTGACCGATGGTCTGGGCTTTGAATTGGCCGATTCACAAGGTCGCTTCATTTCTGCCGAGTTTGATCTGGGTCTGGATCAGACTGCACATATTTGTTCGCTCTATCTGCCATCCGGTTCATCGGGTGATGAGGCACAGGCACGCAAGGATCATTTCCTGGATGAATATAAAAAAATCCTGAAACAGTGGCGCGATGAAAATAAATCGGTGATTGTTTGTGGGGATTACAACATCGTGCATAAACGGATTGATATTAAAAACTGGTCGGGTAACCAGAAAGCCTCAGGCTGTTTACCGCATGAGCGTGCCTGGCTGGATCATATCTATGATGAACTCGGTTATGTCGATACTTTCCGTGAAGTGCGTAAAGAAGCCGAATTATATTCCTGGTGGTCAAACCGTGGCCAAGCCCGCGCAAAGAACGTCGGTTGGCGCATTGACTATCAAGCCTGCTCTCCAGACTGGAAAGAGCGTACCGTCAATGCCTGGGTCTATAAAGAACAATGGTTTAGTGATCATGCCCCGGTGATTATTGACTACAAACTATAAAGAGCCTGATGATTTAATTGAGTGAACGACTGTTCACTCAATTAAGGTTTATGTCTTACAAGACATGACGTATTTTTTGGGTTTATCTCAATGTAATAACATAGCATTATAGCGACACGGCACAGGGACATGTCAGGATGACAATATAAGGACAGGACGCCGTAGGACGAAAATAAAACAGACTATAGATGTAGCTTGTTTTGCATGGATGTGACATTGGACGTTGGATTGAGACCCGCATGATCAGGATGATTAAATGCGGGTTTTCTATTTCTACTGTCTGCGATGATGCAGGTTCTTATAAAAATCATGTTTAATTATTTTAAAATAAAGAAAATTCCCCTCATCCTCTTGCGAAGTCGTATTTCTCATCCCAAAAGGATGAAGGGATTTCCAACATCTATTTTAAATATAAATAGCATGCTTATTATTCGTTTATGCAAGAGCTCTACTAGTTCTGGTTCTTCTTGTTCTTGCTGCCCAGTTTAAAGCGGCTTAATGTCATTTTGATGACATGCCTGTCTTGATATTTTAAATTTTTTCATGTGATTTTTTCATGGTCTGCTGCGGTCAATTTGGTTAAGCTAACCCATCATTAAATTTTTTAGATGGCAGCTATGTTAAAAATTTACGGAATTAAAAATTGCAGTTCGATGAAAAAAGCCTTTGACCTGCTGACTGAGCAAGGCCTGAGTTATGAATTTCATGATTATAAAAAACAGGGAATCGATACTGAAACCGTCAAAACCTGGCTGAATGCCTTGGGTCAGGATGTGGTCTTGAATAAAAAAGGTACAACCTGGCGCAAACTCAGTGAAGCAGAACAGCAAACGGCGCTATCCAGTGAAGATGCCTTAATTAGCGCATTAACCACACATACCAGCTTAATTAAACGTCCGATCTTGGCGACCGCGACAGGATTTATTGCTGGTTTTGATGAAAGTGCTTATCGTGCATTGAACGACTAAGCTGTACCTTGCATTCCATCTACAAAAAAGCCTGACATCAGTCAGGCTTTTGCATTTCAACTTCAATGGATTAGTTAGCACGAATCCAGGTCTGGTTACGACCCAATGCCGCTACACCAATAAAACCACGTAATTCAAGTTTCTTGCCACCGTCTGCCAGCTGGCCTTTCAACTTATACGTTTTGCCTGATTGTGGGTCCAGAATCGAACCACTTTCATAGCTGGTGCCACCGGCATTTTTAAGCCCTTTGACAATGGTCAGGCCTTTCAGAGATTTGTTGTGATATGGACCTTCACATTTGGTACAAGCATTTTCTTCACCTTTGGTTAACACCGACTGAATACTTGCCGTCAAGGTGCCATTCTTTTGTTCAGTAAACTTAACCAGGGCCTTAGGTTGCTTGGTTTTATCATCAATGGTTTTCCATACCGTGCCGTTTAAAGGATCCGCAGCATTCGCCAGTGCAGATAAGCCTAGTAGTCCTAACGTAAGCGCTATTTTTTTCATTTTTCTTCATTTCCTTAGTCTGAAAATAGACCCATGTAGTATTAAAAAGTCACAACAATTTTTCAATTTTTAGGTGTGACTATTTAGTGTAACCTTGTAAATATGGTTGGTAAATAATCTACACGATCAATAAAAGCACAAAAAGATGGAAGGAAGATGAAGATAAGCCCGCTAACGAAACAATTAATTACAGAAAGCTTTTTAAAAACGGCCATTCGTGCCCCGAGCAGATTCAGTCTTCCACCGAGTTCAATGCGCATTGCTCTGGAACAGATGTGCAAACTTTTCCCTCAGGATAAAACGGTACAGATTCGCTCGCTTCGATTGGCCGGACTGCGCGCGGAAGAAATTAAGCCGCAGCAGGAATCGACCCAGCTGATTTTTCATATTCATGGCGGCGCATTTTACTTAGGTTCTTTAAATACCCATCGTGCCTTTATGACTCAAATTGCGGCTCGAACCCAGATGCAGGTGCTGCATGTCGATTATCCGCTATCACCCGAATCTGCCTATCCAGAAGCGTTGGAAGCCTTGTTTGATGTCTATAATCTGCTACTGGATCAAGGTGTTCAGGCCAAAGATATTATTCTGTCCGGCGATTCTTGCGGTGCCAATCTGGCCTTGGCGCTGGCACTCAAAATACAGCAGGAAAGTCTGCCACAGGTCAGCGGTCTGATTCTGCTGTCTCCACTGCTGGATTTAACGTTGACCAGTGAATCTTTACGTTATAACCAGAAGCATGATGCCCTGCTGTCTCTGGAAACGGTTCTAACCGGGATTGAATATTATGTGCCGCGTTCGATTGATCGTGGTGATCCGGAAGTTTCTCCTTTTTTTGCCGATTTAGCCGGCTTGCCACCGATTCATATTCAGGTAGGTTCCAAGGAAATTCTGCTGGATGATGCTAGTCGTTTTAAAGAAAAAGCGGAACAGGCGGGTGTCGAGGTCGAATTTAAACTCTATACCGGCATGTGGCACAACTTCCAGATGTTCAGTGCCTGGTTCGATGAAGCCAAACAGGCGCTGACCGATCTTGCAGAATTTGCCCATCGTCTGGACCGAGATTAAGCATGATTTAGCATATAAAAAAGGTCAGCCGTAGCTGACCCTTTGAAAAGAGGCTTTAGGTTTTAAATGGCCTGAACTTGCTGCAATGCAGTTTGCAATGCTTGGGCTTTAACCGCTTCGCCCATGTTCACTCCTTCAGCACGAATCACTTCGATATCATTCACACCGGTAAAGTTAAACACGGTTTTCAGGAAAGCCTCCTGAAAATCAGCCGGGCTTTGCTCGCCATAGACACCACCACGGCTGCTGGCAATATACACTTTCTTATTGCCCGCCAAACCCACAGGACCTTGTTCGGTATATTTAAAAGTACGTCCCGCGACACAGATCCGGTCAATCCAGGCTTTTAGGGTTGATGGCAAACCGAAGTTATACATCGCTGCACCAATCACCACGACATCAGCCTGTAAATATTGATCTAAAATTTCCTCGCCCAATGCCGTCTGTTCTGCATTCTGGCCCATTAAAATTTCGGCAGTAAGATGGGGAATAGGCTGTGCTGCCAGATCCAGGTACTCAACTTCAATGGCCTCAGCATATTTTTGCTGCAATTGTTCCACCACGGCCTGAGTCAACTGACGCGAAATAGAAGCATCTCCTAAAATACTGGAATCAATCTGTAAAACTTTCATGGCTTCGCTCTTTATCTTTGGTTGTTTCTAACAATGCAGCCATTTTAACGATTGACCATATTGAAATAATTAGCACAAATAAAACACATCATCCTGAATTTAGAACAAAACTGTATGCCTCTTAACCTCTTTAATTTTGATTAGAACCCTTTGGTATAGCCTAGATCACTTATGCTATAGGCAAAGAATGAGCAGATCAGATATCAACTAAATCACAAAAATGTTTTAAATATTGTTGTTTATCAAGCATTCAAACTTATGTTATCTTGTGTAAATAAAGCTATAAATATCCAATAAGTCTTAAAAAATCTGCCATAACAATTAAAGTCAGACCGGGACCATGAAGCGAATATCGCCTGTATTAGAAAAAGTGCTAAGACACAGAATCAAGAAATATCTGGTCGAAGATGAAGTCGTGATGAACTGGCGTATCCTGAAGAAATGCATCCTGATGCTGACCTTGGGATGCGGTGTACATCTGACCTGGCTCGGCTGGGACCTGTTTGTTTTATTCAATCCTGAGTATTGGCAATATGTACATATTGAACGGGTTTATTCACAAGTCGTGCTGAACGGCAGTTTTTTATTGATTTTAGCCTTGCTAATTTATCCCTGTTATAAATTTCAGGGCAACCGTCTGGTGTAACGTTATCTACCCTATCTAGCAGTTGGCACCTTTGTGGTTTCGTTATGTCGGGATGCCTATATCGTCGGCGTGATCAGTCCGGTGGCTACCACCGCTTACGTCTGCTTAATTATGGTCGGTCTGGTACTGTTTCATCGCACGCTAGTCTATAGCATGCTGATTCCTGCCTCCATTTTTCTGGGCGGATGTGCCTATTTAAGTTTCGGTCATCAATTGCCTTATTCACCGCTATTTAATATCGATGACAAGCTTTTCTATAATGGTTTCTGGCTGTTATCGATGCTGTATTTCATTTTGCCAATTCTGGCCGTCTGCATGGTGTTATTCGAGATTCTGCTGAGCCAATGGCGTCATCGCGAGCAGCTGATCAAACAGCTGAGTCAGATTGATCCGCTCACCAACCTGTTTAACCGCCGTAGCATCAACCAATGTCTGGATAAACTGAATGCCGCAGCCACTCCCAATTATGCTTTAGTGCTATTAGATCTGGATCATTTCAAGAAAATTAATGATCACTATGGCCATCATAAGGGCGATGAAACCTTAGTCGAAGTGAGTGCCGTGCTGAACCAGCAATTACGCGAAAGTGATGTGGTCGGCCGTTTTGGTGGGGAAGAATTTATTCTCGTGCTTAAAAATACCAGTCTGGAAAAAGCCGAACAAGTGGCTGAACGCTGCCGCATTGCCATTCAGCAATTGCAGATTTTCAGTGATGAGGGTGAGCTGATTCCGGTGACCGCCAGTTTCGGGATTGCCATTTCTAGCGCGGAATTACGCCCGCAATAGTTATTAAGTCAGGCCGATCAGGCGCTTTATCAGGCCAAAGCCGGCGGACGTAATCTGGTCAAAGCCTATGCTGAACCGGTGCCAGCACAGATGCAGGTTTCTTAAACGGGTTCAGCTTTTTTTAAGAACTAGATTATGGATTTTCACTTTGAGCCAACGCTTGCAGTTGTGCCAGCAATTCTACCTCGCTAAAGGCACCGGTCAAACGCAAGCCACGAATTTCCTGCTGCTGTGCATTCAAAAATAAATACGTTGGCGGCCCGAGAATTTTCCATTGGTTTAACAGCGCTTGATGAGAGGCATTATATTGGCTTAAATCCAGCTTGATCAGGAAATATGGCGCCAGAGCCTGCTGCACCGCTGCAGATTTTAAAATACGATGTTCGATCGGCTGACAGGCGACACACCAGTCGGCGTAGACATCAATAATGATCTTTTGCCCTTGCGGTGCCTTGGCCAAAATCTGCTGAAATTCTGCTGCACTGCGTGCTACATGCCACTTGGTTTCTGTACTCGCCTGCTCCACAAAAAAACGCTGACTGTGCTGATATTGACTATAAGCAATATAAGGCACGGCCAGTACTAGACACAGGATATATAGCCATCTCAAACCGGTACGATGCCAGAAAATCCGGAACAGCACATAAGCCACGAAGGTCATACCCAAAGCTAAGGATAACCATTGTAAAGCCGCTTCTGAAATGAGTGGGCGAATAAAATACAGCGCCAGTGCCAGCATGATAAAGGCAAAGAGCACTTTGATCTGATTCATCCAGTGCCCAGCTTTAGGCAGAATCCGTGCCCCCAGAATACTGGCCAGCAATAAAGGCGTGCCCATCCCAAAACCCAGAGTAAACAGCAACAGAGCCCCCTGCCACTGACTTTGTGTCTGGGAAATAAACAACAATGCACCTGCCAGTGGTGCGGTCATGCATGGTCCTACCAGAAGCGCCGAAATCATGCCCATAACGCCCGCACTGACCAGACTACCTCCCTGTTGCATGGCTTGTGCCCGGTCCAGACGATGAACCAGACGTTGCGGCAGTTTGATTTCAAACAGGCCAAACAGATTCAGGGCAAACAGGACAAATAGCACACTAAAAGCAATTAAAGTCCCAGGTTGCTGCAACCAGCGCTGAAAATTCAGGCCGGCCGAAGATGCAATTAGGCCAAGTACTGCATAGACAGCAGCCATACTGCTGACAAAAGTCAGTGCAATCATCCAGGCTTTCAGGCCTTTACTGTCACGTACAATCAGTGAGGTCAGAATCGGCAGCATCGGCAAGGAACACGGCGTAAACGCCAGTAAAATTCCCAGGCCGAAAAACAGCAAAAGCCCATAGCCCAAAGAGCGTTCAAGCAGTTGGGCTGACCATTTCTGGTCTTGTGCTGCATAGGGTTCGGTTTGTGTGTTGGCTGATGCAGAGATTTCATCTGCTGTAGATTCTGAAGAATCTGCTGTATTAAACAGGGTATTGTGTTGCAGTGATGAAGTATTCAGATCAAGTAAACGCTTTGTTCCTGATCCGGCAGCTTCAAATTGCACCAGACCGGACAAATCGGTCTTGAACTGAATGGTTTGTGGCGGATAACAGATCCGGTCTTTGGCACAACCCTGCCAGCTGACCTGATAGGATCGCCCCGCCTGAGTCGGGATCTGAAACTTTAACTGCTGATAATAAACCTGGGTATGCCCATAGTTGTCATCATATAAATCTTCAGCGGGTGGCAACTCAAACGTCACCGGCTGGTTGCCCTGCCGGACTTCAATTTTATGCTGATACAGATAATAGTTGTCCGGAATCTGCCAGCTCAGTTCAGCCTGCTGCTGACTGGTGGAGATCACGCTCACAGGAAAGGCCTGCTCGGCAGACAACAATGCAGTTTCCGCCTGAGCAGGACTGCTGAACAAGGTGCTTCCCAAAATAACCGGGGCAAGCATTTTCCCCCAGGTCGGGAACTGCGAGTATTTCATCTTCTATGAATGAGTATCTTAGAACAGCACAGAGAAACCTAGGCCTGAGAAGTAGCTTCGATCTGCACCATCCAGATCTACACCGACATTCGCATCTAACTGGACACGATCGTTTAAAGCATACATGACCCCGGTACCGAGTGCGTATTGATTATCGACACTTTCCGCTTTACGGTAAATCAGTTCAGAATAACCTGACCAGCGATCAGTAATGCGGTAGCCTAGAGAAGGAATCGCAGACACTGCCCAGTTGCTGTCCTGCCATTCATAACGCATGGTCAATGCGGTACTGACCAAGTCATTATATTGATACGACACGACAGAACCCAAGCTGTAAATATCTTCTTCATTAGTGAAACCGGCATTGCCTGTTGCAATGATGGCTTCGGCCAGCAAAGCCATACTGAGTTTGTCATCATCCAAATCAATGGCCTTTTTCAGACCAATACTAACATCGCCCAGACCATCATCTTCTTCGGTCTGGCCATTGGATTTCACTTGGGTCCAGGTCGGGCCAGCCCAACCTAAACGCAATTCCAGATCATCACTGAGTCCGGTACGTAACAACATATCTGCACTGAGTGTGGTCGCGGTCTGATCGCCCGACTTGCTATAACGCGCTGTAGGCAAGCCTTGCTCCCAAGCGACATTTCCGACTGGAGTAATTCCAGTACTGAGACCCTCACCTGGTCGATCAAATTCAAAATCTGCTGCGAAAAGCTGTGCACTACAACCGGCCAGTGCAATCAAACCCAAGGTTTTTAATGTTGTCATGTTGGAGCTCTTTATTAAAATTTAACTGAGTTCTTTGGTCATTTTTGCGCCATGCTTGCGAAGCAGTTCTAGCGTCTGTTTTTCTTCATCCAAGGCTTCTGACCAGTTGATTTCATCAAAATCACAATCAAAGAATAGATCACTAATTGAAGATAAAATAGTCATGCCATCTTCATCTTTGCTATTTGGATCGACTTTTTCATCCAGTAAACGCTGTACAGCTGGCGCGCATGCGGCACTTGCGGCATCCCAGAGTGGACCATAAATTTCTTCTGCATCCCACAAATGCAGATTCACTTTGGCCTGGATCAGTTCTTCCAGAATCTGTAAATGTACCGCCAAACGTGCCTGTTTCTCCTCTTCTGAAAGTGGTGTTCCGGCTTCATACAGCTCACACACTTCTTCCCACCATTTAAACAGGCCATCTGACCAGACCGAAATCACCGGGCCTTTGTCATGATCAATAAAATTCGGGTTGAGTCCATCTGCCAGCAGCTGTTTGACCTGGTCCAGATTTAATTCTTCGAGTGCTTGCACAAAAAGTTGTTGTTGCGCAGTTAACATGATGGAGCTCACTTTGATTCGTTTTCGACTATTATGCCGAATAAAGCAGGATTTGTTGTGCTTCTCATAACTATATTTTTGTTTAATACGAAAAAAGCCCCGCAGGGCTTTTTCAAATCGGTTCGGCTTAGTCTTCGATATCCGCAGTATCTGTGTCTGCTAGTTCGAGAGCGCCAGGACGAACATTGTCTTTTTTCTCGATCACATGTTCCAGACTACGTTTTAGTCGGTCAATTGCACCATGGATCGCAGTATCGACATTATGGCCACGATGATTGACTACGACAGGTTTCAAGCCTGCAGGACGCGCTTCAATCATACAACGAATATCGTCATCGCCGCCTTTGGCGCCATTTTCATCACTAAGATGGACTGAAAAATGGGTAATACGTTCGCTGTGGCGCTGGAATTCTTGATTTAATTCTTCCCGTACATAAGTAATTAAACGATCACTATTCTGAATGTGGTTATCGGTACGAAGTTCAATATTCATATATTACCATCCTCAATCTTTGTAACTTTTGAGTGCAAAATTTTTTATCTTGGCACGTTTGTAGCTTGCTGTTTCGCATCGCATTTCACTTCTTCAAATGATTGGAATCACACCCTCCATTTTGAATGATGAACACATTTTTGAGTCTGCAGAATCGTGTCCTTATATCTTGAATATCGGCTGTATCTTGGAAATATGCAAGTGATATTTTGGTTTTTTAGCAAAAGAATAATCCATTGTGACAACTGCTTACTCAGCTCAAAAATACAGGATTTTTCAAACGGAAATTTCACAACCTTTCACATGATTTAATTTGAAATAATTTTTTAGCCAGACCGATAAATCGCTTAAATAACACTCGACCAGAAAACCTAAAAAAGGAGGAATTAAAAGTATTTTTTATCGAAATTAGCTCACTTTTACCTAATAATTTATCTTATAAGATCAGCGCCTAGTCAGCCTTACAGTCCTGAATAGATCATTTGCTTTATCATTATTTAGTTGCTTTTGCATAACCGGGAAAAATACTCTTTCGTCATTTTAAAATAACAACCTGCAAAATAATTTTTTATTGAAATATAAGACCGTTCAATCTCACTTGAAGAGGCTGAGAACAGGCTTATAAAACGACGGTCATTTGAGATTTTCAAACTAACCTCATTACACAAACAGAACAAAGCTGTTCAGCCTCAGGCCCAAATTAATTACTAAACAATCTGTATATCCCCCCCTATTTTTTACTGATTTTGTAAGTTAATCATCGTAAATTGAAGTGATTTTATATTTTTAGTTATACATTCAGTCTTTTAAGGCACTACATATTCAACTTTATTTAAAAAATAATAATTTAGAGAAGTATCAGCGAAAGGCAATGAAAACTGAGGAAGATGATCGTCTTCATTCAACTCATGGGGGCTGAAATATATTTAAGTCAGCGATCACTTTTAACTTTATTTTTACTTATTAATCTGTATGCTTATTCTGCTTTCTCGGGGGGATAGATTTAAATGAAATTTACACAACTTACGGCACTTTGTGCATTGGCTTCAACTGCAGCATTTGCTCAAGCAAAACCAGTTTGGCAGGACTTTAGCGTTACAGGTCTTTATGGCGAAAACTATGAAGTTGTAGACGATCAGCAAACTACTTTAACTGTTGAATATGCTGCAAAAGTTAAATATGCAGATGTATTCTTCTTTATGGATCGTCTGCGCGGTGGCGATGATGTTAAAAGTACGTACTTTGAGTTATCACCACGTTTAAGCTTAAGCGAAGTTACAGGCCAAAAACTTGCCTTTGGTCCAGTGAAAGATGTGCTTATTTCAACAACGTGGGAAGGTTCAGATAATGCTGATAACTTCCTATATGGCGTGGGCTTTGACCTTGATATCCCATACTTTCAATATGCAAGCTTAAATCTTTATCGTGCAAACAATGAAAAAGTGTTTGGCAATAAAGACGATTATCAAATGACGCTTACCTATGGTGTGCCATTTAAACTGGGTGCTGAAGATTTTCTTGTAGATGGCTTCCTTGATTGGTCAACTGCTGAAAAAGACGCTCAAGCAAGCGAGTTAAACTGGACTACACAGTGGAAATGGAATGCGGGCAAACACATTTCTCCAGATACCCGTTTATACCTCGGTGTTGAACATTCAGTGTGGAACAATAAGTTTGGTCTTAAAAATCAAGATGAAAACAATGTCAGCGCACTTGTGAAATATCATTTCTAATTGATGTATGATCGAAAGCAGAACTCCGGTTCTGCTTTTTTTAAACTGTGATTTCAGCTCACCTCTACTAGAACAAGAATATGCCTGATTTTGATATTCGACCTGCGACCGAACATGATCTTGAAACCATCCTCAAGATTTATAATCAGGAAGTACTTTATGGTACTGCGACCTGGAACAGAACAGCCTTTGATCTGAACTATTTCAAAATCTGGTTTAAACAGCTTAAAAATCAGAATTTCCCGGTTTTTGTGGTTGAAGATACGCGAAATCAAGTCGTTGCTGGCTATGCTTGTTATGATCAGTTTCGTAGTATTCAGGGCTTTCAACAGACGGTAGAACATTCCATCTTTTTAAATCCAGATTATGCAGGGCAAGGTTTGGGTTCTAAATTATTACAGTATTTAATTGAACAGGCTCAAGTACAGAAATTGCATATCATGGTCGCAGCGATTGATTCAGAAAACACCTCATCGATTCGTCTGCATGAAAAACTGGGTTTCGTTCAAACTGCCTATATGCCGCAAGTCGGACAGAAGTTTGGGCAATGGCGTGATTTGGTCCTCTTGCAACTGAATCTGGATCGAGCTTGATTCATTCTTAGTTTAAAGCTATTCCAGAACTGCTTTCTGGACACTCCTTTTCAGCTTTTTAATATTTGGTCATCACGATATTTGGTTGTTATCCAGTTTAATAAGCACAAGTTCTATTTACTTATACTAGCGGCTATGTATTATTCAGCTCAAAATCATACTGAATAACACTATGTATAAATCTCTATTGTCTATCGGTCTTTTAGGTTTAAGCGCGCACACTTTTGCTGATTCAGATTTTGAAAAAGAGCTCCGCTCAGGCTGTAGCAAAGTGCAAAGCTATGCAAATAATGGCAAGAAATTCTACGACCAAAAACAATATCAAAAGGCTATAGCGCAATTTGAGCAACAAGCCGCTTGGTCATCTTTTTGTGCGATGAATGTAGAAGACGGCGTTACAGCTTTTTCTGAGCGTGATATCACCACGGCATTTAATAATGTCGGTTTAAGTTATGCCAAGCTTGGAAAACCGCAATGGGCACGCGCCTGGTTTTCCGTTTTTCCGAATACTAAAGCCAGCCAGTTCAATCTAAAACAGTTACCTGCACCAGAAAAACCGAAGAATTTTGCAGGAAAATATGTCCGCTATGCAGGTTTTGGTCAGTGGAATACGATGGAAGTTAAACGGGCTTCGAATGCCTACCAGATTGAGTTTAATGGACTCTATATGGGTTTACGCAGTCTGATTTATGGACCAAATATGGGAGAATTTTTAACCCGTATGTCGCTGAATAAAGCTCAGGCCAATTACAGCGTAGAAGATTGCAAAATTGATTTGAAATTTCAGTTTAACGCTCAAATTGGACAACAGATTGTGGTGAATAGCAACAATCCAATGTCTTGCGGTTTTGGCCATAATGTCTCAGCGGATGGCATGTATTTAAAGGTTGAGTGATTGCTGATTCAGCGATATCTTATTCCCCTATAACAAACATAATATTCAAAATATTACAGGGAAAATATGGCTAAATTTCTAAATACCAGTGCAACCAATTTTTTCTTAGAAGAACTCATTAAAAATGCCAAAGAACGTCTAATTTTAATCAGTCCGTATTTACGTCTCAATGACCGTATTAAAGAATTATTAGAAGACAAAGACCGGTTAAAAATTGATGTTCGCATTGTCTATGGCAAAAGTGATTTGCATCCTGAAGAAATCAAATGGATTCAAAAACTGGACTATGTGCGTTTGAGTTTCTGCAAAAACCTGCATGCAAAGTGCTATCTCAATGAATCGGAATGTATTATTTCGAGTTTGAATTTATATGAATTTAGCCAGGTCAATAACAATGAAATGGGCATTTCAGTTCGTAAGTATGAAGATGATGAGGTTTTTAAAGATGCGTATGAAGAAGCGCAGCGTATTATTCGGATTAGCGAAGAAGTCCGGATCAGCTTAGATGAAGTCAAAGCTAATCCGAACACTGAGGATTTAGGTCAAACTGATGAAGAAGCTAATGCCTTTAGTAAATTGACCACCTCCAAACTGGCTGCCAAATATAAAATTAAAACAGCAGATTTACTTGAAAAGTTAGTGGATAAAGGCTTTTTAAAGCTGAATGACACGGGTAAACATTTTTTAACTGACCAAGGCAAATCCATCGGTGGTGAATACCGTCCAAGTCAGTACGGCGGCTATTTTTTATGGAATGAAAATACGGAGATCTAATCCCTCCATTATTCAAAAAAGAAAATTCCCCTCTCTTTAAGAGATGAGAAGCTCTGCTTCGTAAGAGGAGATTTAAAATTTAATCCCTCCAAACCTCCCTTTCTTACGCTTCGATATAAAGCAGTGCTTATATCTTGCTTAGGGAGGCTTTTTCCCTCTCCTTCTAGGAGAGGATTAGGGAGAGGTAAATAAAGATAAACCCTCATCCCCCGCCTTCTCCCATAGGAGAAGGAGCTAAAAGCCTTAAATCGCCACCAACTCCCGAATACCTTTCTCAGGCATTTCACTGCCCACACCTTGCGCCACAACCTGCCCACGTGCCATCACGGTATAAGCATCAGCAAGTTCTTCAGCAAAATCATAGAATTGCTCTACCAACACAATCGCCATCTCACCACCATCAGCAAGTTTAAGAATCACCCGTCCAATGTCTTTAATAATGGATGGCTGAATACCTTCAGTCGGTTCATCCAAAATCAGCACACGCGGTTCAGAAGCAAGTGCTCGTGCAATGGCAAGCTGCTGCTGCTGACCACCAGACAAATCTCCGCCACGGCGATGCTTCATTTCATCCAACACAGGGAAAATTTCATAGAGATGCTCAGGCACTTTGCGTGTCTTTGCGCCTTTAAATTTCGCCATACCAATGAGGATGTTTTCCTCCACGGTTAAAGTTGAAAAAATATCTCGACCTTGGGGCACATAAGCCAGACCTGCACGGACACGCTGTTCAGGACTGAGTTTCGAAATGTCCTTGCCATCCAACAAAATCTGTCCGGATTTAATCGGTAAAATACCCATCAGACATTTAAGGAGCGTGGTTTTCCCTACACCATTGCGCCCAAGCACCACCGAACACTCACCCACAGGTGCAGTCAACGACACATCACGTAAAATATGACTGCCACCATAAAATTGATTGACGTCTTTGACTTCTAACATCACGGTCTCCTTAACGTCCTAAATACTTTTCAATGACATCTTCATTGGCTTGTACTTCTGCCAATGTGCCTTCTGCTAAAATTGCGCCTTGTGCCAATACCGTGACTTTTTCACTAATAGTATCGATAAAGCTCATGTCATGCTCAACCACAACGAGGGTGTGATTTTTCTTGAGTTCTAAACACAGCTCCGCCGTGCGCTCGGTTTCGGCATCGGTCATGCCTGCTACAGGTTCATCCAGTAAAATCAGTTTTGGACGTTGCATCAACAACATGCCGATTTCTAACCATTGCTTTTGACCATGCGACAGCAAGCCAGCAGGTTTATTAATGAACTCTTGCAGACGAATTTGCGCAAGTGATTCATCCAGGGCATTTTGGGCATCGGGATCGAGTTTGCTAAAGAAACTCTTTTTCACGCGCTTGTCTTTGGGTGCAGCAAGTAACAGATTTTCCATGACGGTGAAATTTTCAAACACGGTCGGTTTTTGGAACTTACGCCCAATGCCTGCTTCGGCAATTTGTTCAGTGCTCATTTTGGCTAAATCGTAGTTTTGCCCAAAAAATGCTGTGCCTTCGGTTGGTCGCGTTTTACCGGTAATCACATCCATGAGGGTGGTTTTACCTGCCCCGTTCGGCCCGATGATGCAGCGTAATTCCCCTTCTTCAATGTAGAGCGACAAATCATTTAAGGCACGAAAAGCATCAAACCAGACGCTGACTTTTTCTAAATACAGCGCAATACCGTGGGTAAAGTCCGCGCCTTGTTCTTTAGGACGACCATAGCCTTCAGTGGCATGACCACCATGCGGTTGTAGGATCTCGCTCATTCGCTACGCTCCTTTTTAAAACGGTCAAACAGACCAATAATGCCTTTTGGCAGGAAGATGGTCACTACAATAAATAACGTACCCAAAATCAACAGCCATGCTTCAGGATAAGCCGAAGTAAAATAGGTTTTTACTCCATTGATTAAGCCTGCCCCAATCAATGGACCAATCAGCGTGCCACGTCCACCCGCTGCCACCCAGACTGCCATTTCAATCGAGTTCACCGGGTTCATTTCACTTGGGTTAATAATGCCGGCTTGTGGCACATACAGTGCCCCTGCAATGCCTGCAATCACCGCAGATAGCACCCATGCCGAGAGCTTGTACCACAAGGTACGGTAGCCCAAATATTGCAGACGGTTTTCGCTGTCACGAATTGCACCGAGTACACGGCCATAAGGTTTATTCATTAAATGACGTAAACCAATAAAGCACAGCAACAATACCAAAGCGGTGATAAAGCACAAACTTGCCCGCATCGATGCCGAGGTAATGTCCAGGCCTAAAATGGTTTTAAAACCGGTAAAGCCGTTGTTGCCACCAAAGCCGGTTTCATTACGGAAGAAAAGTAATGCAGCAGCAAAAGTCATAGCTTGGGTAATAATCGAGAAATACACGCCTTTAATTTTGGAACGGAAGGCAAAGAAGCCAAAAATAAAGGCAATGATGCCCGGTACTAATACCACCAATACCAATGACCAAAGGAAGTATTCAGTCCCCACCCAAAACCATGGCACTTCCGTCCAACTCAGGAAGCGCATAAAGTCAGGAATACCATCCCCTGCAGACTGGCGCATCAGGTACATGCCAAAGGCATAACCGCCAAGGGCAAAGTACAAACCATGCCCCAAACTTAAAATGCCGGCATAACCCCACACCAAATCGAGTGCCAAAGCGACCAAGGCCAAGCACATGATTTTGCCAATCAGGGTGACCCAATACGCAGATAAATGCAGGGTTGAATCGGCAGGTAACAGGTGTAACCATGGCAATGCCAATAAAATGGCAAAGCACACGGCAATCGCAATGCCACTATGCGGTTTGTCGGATAATAATTGTATGATCTTCATGTGCTTACTCCACAAAACGGCCTTTGATGGCAAACAAACCTTGTGGACGTTTTTGAATAAACAAAATCACAAGCACCAAGAGAACAATTTTTGCCAGTACTGCACCAATGCCAATTTCCAAGGCGGTACCGCTAATACCCAGACCAAGCGCTGCAAGGACTGCACCCCACACCTGACCTACACCACCGACAACCACCACCAAGAAGGCATCAATAATGTAGTTTTGCCCTAAATCCGGCCCGACGTTACCCACTTGTGCCAAAGCACATCCGGCTAACCCTGCAAGACCTGAACCTAAACCAAAGGCCGTCATATCGATACGACTAGAACGAATACCGACTGCTCGCGCCATTTGACGGTTTTGTGTCACCGCACGAACGAAGAGACCAAAACGGGTTTTATTCAGTAGGTAAACCAACAACAAAAGCACTGCAATGGTAAAGACAATAATCGCAATACGGTTATAGGGCAGCATCAAGCTTGGAGTAATCGAGATCCCGCCTGACAGCCAGGAAATGTTAGAAACTTCGACATTTTGCGCACCAAAAGTCATGCGTACCAATTGCATCAGAATCAGGCTGACACCAAAAGTGGCAAGCAAGGTTTCCAACTGGCGACCATATAGCGGACGAATCACGGTACGTTCAATCAACATGCCGATCAGCCCACTTACCAAGAATGCCGCAGGAATCGCGGCGATTAAGTACCAATCGACATAGCTGCCCAAATAGCTTTTAAACAGGCTTTGCACTACATAAGTGGTATAGGCGCCAATCATAATGAGCTCACCATGCGCCATATTAATCACACCGAGCAAACCGTAGGTAATCGCAAGACCCAGTGCAGCAAGCAACAAAATACTGGCGGTACTCAGCCCTGAAAATAAATGCCCAGTCCATTCACTGGCTTGAATCCGGGTTTTAATACTGTTTTTCGCTTCAAGCAAAGCCGCTTTCAGCTCAGGATGGATAGTCGGCTGTGACAACTCATTGTCGATCATCGCCAAGACATCAGGACGATTAGAATCTTGTAAAATTTTTGCGGCTTGAATTTTGACGAGCACATCTGAGTTTTCATAATCCAGACGCGCTTTCAGTTGTGCCAAACGGGCTTTGACTTTATTGTTTTGTTCTTTTAAATACAGCGCATTGATATGTGCTATATCAAGTTCCGCAAGATTGCTTTCATAAATATCAATCGCTTCTAAACGCTCAGAGGCATCATCCGACTTCAACTTGCTTTGTGCCAAACCAAAGGTCAATGCTTTACGCAAGGTATTCACCAAAGTGACTTGTGCAAGGTCGCTTGGCCAATCTGCAACAGCATCTAAACTTGGATAACTGAGCAACTGATCATCGGCTTCTAAAATATAGGTTTGTCCTTGAGAATCGCTATAAAGCTGGTCGTTTTCAACATATTCTGCAAGCTGATCTAACTGTTCAATACTGCCTGGCCATTGATTGAGTAAAGCACGACGTTGAGCAAAATCACCTTGCACAAATTGCTGAATCGCATCTTGTGGTTGTATCGCTATGGTTGAATTATTGTGTTGTAAAGAGGTTTCTGCTGTTGCCATTTGCATACAAAATATTTGTATACACAACAGAAAAATAGTGGCGATATTCACACGAATATTCATTATATACACCCCTATTCCATTGGAAGTTTTCCGTGGAGAGTAAGAAAAAAATCAGAGGATGCCTGCTACGGCTGTAGCAGGCAAAAGATAGGTATTATTTAGGAATGTACGGGCTCCAAGGCTCTGCTTGAATAGTTTGAGATGTTTTGTAGACCACATCAAACTGACCATCACCACGAATCTGGCCAATCATGACTGGCTTGTGTAAGTGATGGTTACTTGCATCCATTTTTAGGGTATAGCCCGATGGTGCTTTGAATTCCTGACCTGCCATCGCTTCACGGACTTTATCGACCTCTGTAGAACCTGCTTTTTCAACGGCTTGCTTCCACATGTTGATACCGACATAGGTCGCTTCCATTGGATCATTGGTGACTAGCTTATCGACATTCGGTAATTTAAATTCAACCGCGTATTGCTTCATCTTTTTGGTGAATTCAGTATTGACCGGATTCTTCACTGACATGAAATAGTTCCATGACGCCAAATGACCGACCAATGGCTTGGTATCAATACCACGCAGTTCTTCTTCACCCACCGAGAACGCCATCACTGGAATATCAGAAGCTTTAATGCCCTGATTACCCAGTTCACGGTAGAACGGCACATTCGAGTCGCCATTGATGGTCGAGATCACCGCGGTCTTTTTACCCGCTGCAAATTTCTTCACATTGCCGACAATGGTTTGATAGTTGCTGTGACCAAATGGAGTGTACTCTTCCATGATGTCCGCATCAGCCACACCTTTAGACTTTAAGAAAGCACGTAAAATCTGGTTGGTGGTCCGTGGGTACACATAGTCCGTACCGAGCAATACAAAACGCTCAGCCTTACCCCCTTCCTCACTCATCAAGTATTCCACCGCAGGAATGGCTTGTTGGTTTGGTGCAGCACCGGTATAAAAAATATTTTTTGATTGTTCCTGGCCTTCATACTGTACTGGATAGAACAATAAACTATTGAGTTCTTCAACAACGGGCAAAACAGATTTACGCGATACCGATGTCCATGCACCAAAAATTACCGCAACTTTGTCTTGGGTAATCAACTGCCGTGCTTGCTCTGCAAAGAGTGGCCAGTCTGATGCCGGATCGACCACCACCGGTTCCAGTTTCTTACCCAGTACCCCACCCTTGTCATTGATTTCCTTAATCGCCATTAAGGCCGTGTCTTTCAGTGAGGTCTCAGAAATTGCCATCGTGCCTGACAATGAATGCAGGATCCCGACTTTAATCGTGTCGCCGCTGTCTGCGACTTTGCTTTCTGCGGCCGGGGCTTCTGCTTTTTCAGCAGATTTTGAACATCCCGTTAATGCAACAGCCCCTGCCATGGTTGCGGCTAAAATACTTTTTGAAAATAAATTGCGTTGGAACATCAGATTTTTCTCCAAACTTTATAATGGTGCATTTTTCATGCTTGTCTTGTTGTACATCTGGATGGAGTGATTCAATTTCTGTGCCAAGGCTTCAAAAAATAAAAAAAATTAATTTAACTGATCTCATTATTCGTATTATGAATCATGAATTTAGTAATACTAAAAAGAATTAAACCTGTATTTAAATGCTGTATCCGAGCTTAACTCTAAGTAGGTCGCGCAAAGAGCAATGAAAACATAGCAGAAGTGAGATAGAAGATGATGTACAAATAAAGTGCAGCATCTTGAGTAATTTTTGCACTGTTTTAAAACAAAAAAATCCCGCGCTTGCGGGATTTTTTATTGCTTAAATTCGATAGTTTAAACCACCAAATCTGCCAGATTACCTTTTTGTTCTAACCAGTCTTTACGGTCACTGGCACGTTTTTTCGCCAAAAGTTTATCCAATAAACCTGCAGTATGATGAGCATCATCCAGATCTAGTTGCACCAGACGGCGCGTGTTTGGATCAAGTGTGGTTTCACGTAACTGGCTGGCATTCATCTCGCCCAGCCCCTTGAATCGGGTAATTTGCGGATTCTTGGTTTTGCATTTTTTCAGGATGCTATTCAGCTCATCTTCATCCAAAGCGTAATGCACATCTTTGTTGTCATCAATACGGAATAATGGTGGCATTGCGACATACAAATGCCCCTCTTCTACCAGAGTCGGGAAATGCTTCACAAACAAGGCACACAGCAAAGTCGCGATATGCAAACCATCCGAGTCGGCATCCGCCAGGATACAGACCTTGCCATAACGCAGTTCAGACAAGTCATCCGAACCCGGATCAACGCCAATGGCAATCGCAATATTGTGTACTTCCTGCGATGCTAGAACTTCGTCAGAAGAGACTTCCCAAGTATTCAGGATTTTTCCACGAATTGGCATAATCGCCTGGAAGTTCTTATCACGCGCCTGCTTGGCCGAACCACCCGCAGAATCCCCTTCCACAATAAACAGTTCTGACTGATCCAGATCATGGCCTACACAGTCCGACAGTTTCCCCGGCAAGGTTGGACCCGCGACAATTTTCTTACGTTCTACTTTTTTCGCTGCTTTGAGACGGCGACCGGCTTTGGAAATGGCCATTTCTGCCAGTTGCATGGCGATGTCAGAATTCTGGTTCAACCATAATGCAAAGGCATCTTTGGCAATATTCTGCACAATTCCAGCTGCTTCACGGCTCGATAGACGTTCTTTAGTCTGACCTGAGAATTGCGGCTCCTGAAATTTCAGCGACAGGATATAATTGACGCCGTCCCAGACATCTTCGGCAGAGAGTTTCATATTCCGCGGCAGCAAATTACGCAGTTCACAGAATTCACGCATCGCATCGGTGACGCCTGAACGCAGACCATTCACATGCGTTCCCCCTTGTGCGGTCGGAATCAGGTTGACATAAGATTCCTGAACACTTTCTCCACCTTCGACATTCCAGCAAATCGCAAATTCTGCGCTGGCGCGTTCTGCATCGCCTGTGGCGACAAAAGCCGGTGCCGGAATAATTTCACGGTCTTCCAGCTCATCCATCAAATAATCAACCAGACCATTTTCAAACTGCCAGGTGATCTTTTCATCATTGATCTGATCAACATAGTTGATCTGTAAGCCCGCCGCCAAAACAGCTTTGGCTTTGAGATTATGTTTTAACGCTTTGAGGGCAAATTTAGGTGAATCAAAATATTTGGCTTCAGGCCAGAATTGTACAGTAGTTCCTGATACCCGTTTCGGTGCCTTACCTGCCAGTACTTCAAGCGGTGCAACCGGTTCGCCATTTTCAAAGGCCATTTTATACAGATTGCCCTGACGCTGAACTTCAACTTCTACCCGGGTCGAAAGCGCATTGACCACTGAAATCCCAACGCCATGCAAACCACCGGAAAACTGGTAATTATCGGTGCTGAACTTACCGCCGGCATGCAGTTTGGTCATGATAATTTCAATACCGCTCTGGCCGTATTCAGGGTGAATATCCACCGGCATACCACGGCCATTGTCTTCAACTGATAAAGAACCATCTTTATAGACCGTGACGGTAATCTTGTTGGCATGTCCTGCCAGTGCCTCATCGACAGCATTATCAATCACTTCCTGTGCCAAATGGTTGGGACGAGAAGTATCGGTATACATGCCCGGACGACGACGGACCGGATCCAGACCAGATAAAACTTCAAGAGATTGAGCCGTATATTGAGACACGTTATTCGGTTTCCTTTTTTATGCAGTCCAATAAAAACTGTAAGACGAACGGAATTTTTTCCGCAAAATCATCCATCCCGTGACTGCCATGCGCTTCAGTCATCAGTATTGCAGGGGGATGCGCAGCACTATAATAACGATGTGCTTCACGATAATCCAAAACTTCATCGCCTTGTTGCAGCAGAACCAGTATTTTGTCTGCATCTTGTGCAACAGGCAGGGCCAATTGCTGGAGTTGTACCAGATCTGCTTCATCCAGACACCATTTCGGATGAACCTGATAAGGTAGTTGCTCATCAAATAGTTCACGAAACAGTTGCCATGGTCGCATTGCCGGATTGATCAGTACAGCAGGCACAGCATGCTGTGCGACCAGATGTGTCGCATAAAATCCGCCGAGACTGCTGCCCAGTAACGCCACATCATGCATCGATTCAATCAGGCCAGAAACATACGCAATGGCAGCGTTCGGTGACATGTTTAAATCGGGTAAATGTACCTGAATTTCAGGATACTTTGCACAGTAATGTTGCAGCAATTTCCCCTTGATCGAGTTCGAATTACTCTTAAAACCATGCAAATAAATGATATTCATGAACTACCAACAAAAAACCCATCAATCATCAAAATTTAATTTAAATAATGTGAAGTACACTACGTTATAAGACCAGTTAATTGCTTAAATTGTCTGACAAAAAAGCTCAAAATCTTTTCTCATTCTCGTTATTTTAAGCTGAGGCCCTCAAAATCAGGAAACTCAACAAGAAAAAGAATTTATACCGCGAAGTTCTTTAAAAAGAAAGATGGCACCACATGCGGCTCATTGAAAGGACAGGATCAGATGCCAAGTTTGACACCGTTACATGAAACCTATTGTCGATGGGATCGAACCCCGCCGAGTCAGGCCGATGTACTGGAAGGTCTGGCGCAGCTGGTAACGATGCGCTTTAACGATGTGATCCAGGAGCTGATCAAGAGTATTCAACGCGAAATTTTAATGAGTATTTTCGGTTTAAGTGAAAATAATTCTGAAAAAATTCAGAATATTCCGTCGATTGTGCGGCTCTATCAAATGTCTTATGACATGCTGTTTCATTATGGCAATACCCTGATTGCCCCTGCTTTGCGCCAGATTATTGAACGCTTTCCTAAACTGCATAATAAACCGCTGACACCTTCCTTGCATTTTCTGGTCAGTGTCTTAAATGGCATTATCGGGGATTATCTGCTGAAATATCAAAACCCTCTAGCCCTGCCGATGGTGATCTATGACCATTATGGCTCGCTGCAAAAAGGTGAGCTAAGCGGTCGTATTACTTTGTTTGTACATGGCTTATGCATGAACCATTTAGACTGGTCAAATCGCAAATATGAAGGCATTGGGGCAAAATTACTGGCGCAGCGCGACCGCAATACCATGCTCTACCTGAATTACAATACTGGACGCCGGATTTCTGCCAATGGTCGAAGTCTGGCGAATACCTTACAGGATCTGATTGCTCGCAATCCGAGAATTACCAGTATTGACCTGATCGGGCATAGCATGGGTGGTCTGGTCTCTCGTAGTGCGCTGTTTTATGGCAAGCAGAATGTCTATAGCTGGGTCAATATGGTGGAAAATCTGGTCTGTCTGGGTTCACCGCATCATGGTGCAGTACTGGAACGTTTTGGCTTTAGCTTGCAGGACAAACTTGGACATTTTCCACTGATCCGGCTGCTTGGCCATCTGGTCAATATTCGCAGTAACGGTATTCTGGATTTGCGCCATGGCAGCGTCCGGGATGATGACTGGGAGCATAATCCACTTCGGATCGGCTTTATGGATGATCACCGTAAACCTGCCCCAATTCCCTCGCATATCGATACCTATCTGGTCGCCGGTACCATCGAGTTTGAAAACCGAAAAAACAAGACCTTACATGTGATTGGCGATTATCTGGTCAGTATTAAAAGTGCTTTGGGCGAGCATCCCAATCCGCGTTTCCAGCTCAAAGTCCCCGATGCAAACAAGGCGATTTTTTACGGCCTGAACCATTTTGAAATTCAGTATCATCCGCTAGTGGCCGAGCAGGTGGCGCGCTGGTTCTATCCAAGTGTAGAAGATGAAGCCTTTGATCAGATTCATGAATATGTGATGGATCTGGACAGTCTGGAAGGCATAGCCCTGACCTAAACTGAAGCAAATAAAAAAGCCCTCGATTGAGGGCTTTTTTATTAAATACGGAATTAATATTTATCTCTGAGTCGTTTAACCGGTGCCTTTTTATATTTACGCAGTAGTTGCCACAGGCTAATCAGCAATAAAATACTGAAAAAGATCAAAGACCAGACAGGCAAGGATTGACCCAAGAAGGTCCAGTCAATCGCGGCACATTCCCCTGAACCATTTAAGACCTGTTGCAGTACAGACTGCATCGGCAGGGTTTCCAGCCAGTATTCCAGACCGGGACCGCAGCTCGGCACCTGATCCGGTGGCAGGTTCTGTAACCAGACATGACGCGCAGCCACGCCCACAGACCACAAAATACTGAGCGAACCCAGCAAGGCATACAGCCGCTTCATGAGATTAGATGCGGGATTATGCAGGAATGCGATCAGTGAGATGATCCCGAGTCCGATTAATCCAACACGCTGAAACACACAGAGCGGACAAGGCGCCAGACCTTGTACATGCTCAAGATATAAGGCAAATGCCATGCCGATGACAGCAGCCAGAAACAACATACCACTCACGAAGCGATAACCCCATTGCATGGTGAATCCTCTTATTTTTTATCGATATTGGGCTAAATAATCAGCAAAACTGACGCTGCTATCTTGCTCGAGTTGCTGTTGCTGCTGCAATGACTTTTGTGACATTTCTTCAAAATAAGCCAGGGTTTCCGGGCTGAGCTGATGCGCTTCATAGACACTGCTGTGTTGCTGGGCCAGATGTTGGCCAAAATGCCACATACTGCCCTGTTCACGCGTATCCCCGACCACTAGGGCAGACAAGGTGGCATCGACTTCATCGACCCGGATCCTCATGGTTTTTAGAGCATCAGTATATAAGGTGGTGTCATAGGCCGAATTTAACAGCTTGGCCAGGGGATGCATATGTTGCAAATGCATGGCACACCAGTCTTCAATCGGATAAGACTGACCATTTTCCATAATTGCGGCATTTGGCGCACGGCCACGATTCACGACCTCGGCCTGATTCTGCTCAATGATATCCTGTTCATCGCTGAGGAGCGCCGGACTGTCCTGCAATAAACAGTACAAAGCTACGACTTCGAGGAAGCCGGCCGTATCTTCATTAATCCCAATCGGGCTATAGGGATTGACATCGACGGCACGTAACTCGACATAGGCAATCCCGCGATTTTCAAGGGCCTGTGACGGGGTTTCACCCGCGAGTGGCACCTGTTTCGGGCGCACTAAGCTGTAATATTCATTTTCGATTTGCAACACATGATCATTGATCTGGATCGGCTGGCCATTGGCATCATCTAGTCCCAGACGACTAAACGGTTTATACGGCGTTTTAACGGCTTTTTGCAGTCCGTCCAGATAGTCCTGCAAATTATTGTAGTGAATACCGAGCTGTTTCTGCGCAGAGTTTTGATAGCCAAAACGTCCCATACGCAGCGCGGTCGCATAAGGCGAATACAAAGTGCCTTTCACCAATGGCAGCAAGAAATGATCACGGCCAGTCATAAAGCACTGGCAGACTGCCGGACTGGCCCCGATCAGGAACATCACCAGTGGGGTCAGACGAATAAAGTTACGGATCAGGCCCATATAGCGATGGCTGCGATAATCCTGCAAGCTCAATGCTTTCAGCGCTTCGTCCTGTTCCTGCTGTTGCAGTGCCTCGAAGAGATGGTCCGGGAAAGACAGGTTGTAATGCACACCTGAAATCGTCTGCATACGGCGGCCATAACGCACACCTAGACCATGACGATACAAGGTTTTAAATAAACCGATATTCGAGCTGCCATACTGTGCCAGCGGAATACTGTCATCGCGGCTGTCCAGCATACACGGCATCGACAAAGGCCAGAGCTTTTCATCATTTTCCAGATGGCGATGTACAATTGCATGAATATCGCTGAGATAGTCCAGCGCCTTTTTAATACTGTCTTGTGGCGGAGTAATAAACTCCATCAATGCTTCAGAATAGTCCGTGGTGATATGTGGATGAGTCAAGGCTGAACCCAAGGCACGAGGATGCGCTGCCTGTGACAGGAAACCATCACTTTGCATACGTAAGCTTTCACGCTCGATACCACGCAGCATGCCTTTGATGAGTGACGACTCGACCCAGGTCGGTAACACATTTTGGGAAGTCGATTCAGGTTGACTCATTACAATCTCGCTTAAGGGGGCTAAATTATTAAATTAAAATCATCGGTTTAATCAGTATAACGTGATTTCGTGCCGGCACATGACAGGCTGCCTAGTTTTCAGGCAAACTATTGATTTTTAATTTGGCAAATTTTTAACACAAACTTCCTCTATAAGACATGGAAAATTTGTGATTTTATTAACAAATAGATGCTAATGAATTGTAAATATTATGAATTATCAAGATATTTTAGACTTCTGGTTTCATGCGGACAGCCAGCCCTTATGGTTTAGCCAAAGTCATGAATTCGACCAAAGTATTGCGCAGCAGTTCATGAGCACTCATCAGCAGGCAGCCCGGGCTGAACTTTGGGGCTGGCGTGAAACAGCAGAAGGTCGGCTGGCCGAAATTATTGTGCTAGATCAATTTTCACGAAATTTATTCCGTGATTCTCCCCAAGCTTTTGCCCAAGACAGTTTGGCACTGGCCTTGGCTCAGGAAGCCATCAGCCTGAACCTGGATCAACAGCTCAGTCCAGAACAACGTGCCTTTCTGTATATGCCATTTATGCACAGCGAATCCAAACTAATTCATGAATTCGCCTTAAAACTGTTTCAGCGTCTGGGCAATCCGACCAATCTGGAATTCGAGAAAAAGCATAAAGTCATTATTGACCGCTTTGGACGTTACCCGCATCGGAACCAAATCCTGGGTCGTGAATCGACCAATGAAGAACTTACTTTCCTGACCCAGCCCGATAGCAGTTTTTAAGATTTTTTAAGACCGGCTGTCTGAACTGGATCATTGCATCAGGAGATCGAACATGAAAAACATGCTACTGGGATTGAGTATGATTGCTGCCATCAGCCTGACTGGCTGTGCAACCACACCCTCAAAGCCCTTAACATTTGATCAGTTAGGTCGCTACAGTACCACTCCCCTCAATAGCAACACTTACCGTATCAGCTTTCAGGCCCGTCCCAATATGAGCTTTGGCACAGCTGAAGAAATTACCCTGCTCAAAGCCGCACAGACTACCGTACAAAATGGCTTTCAGTTCTTCAGGGTACTGAATGATCCAAGTAACCGTACTCAACAACCTCCACGGCAGGCCATCGTCTATCCGGCACCGAGCTTTTATCCGTACGGGTATTACCGCCGATATCCGGGGTTCTGGCCAGACCCATTCTATGACCGTCCCTATACCGTGACTCTGGATCCTGCCCAGGTGGCCTATACCATTGAATGCTTCAAGGCCAATCAGGCGCCTCAAGATGCCTTTGATGCCCGCTTGATTTTACAGTCACTTGGGGCTAAATATGGTTTAAGTCCATCCGGTGCAGTGCTGCAACCGCAACCGGCCAATCCCTCCTGACAGGATGATCTATGCAGACAGAGCGTATCTCCCCGAGCTTACAACGCAGTAAACGTTTCGCGACCATCGCCCTGGTGGTCGCCGTACTGATCTGGTTGGCATTGATGGTTGCAGCCAAACTGCTACCCGAATATATCTGGCTCATTCATATTCTGATGCTCTCGGCAGAAGCGGGTGTGGTCGGTGGTCTGGCGGACTGGTATGCGATTACCGTACTGTTTCGTAACCCTTTTGGCAGATTGCCCATTCCCAAGTTTTTACGTGACCATACCGAAATCATTCCACGTAACAAGGCCCGTATTGCAGAGTCGATGGGCCGTTTTGTGCAGGAAAATTTTCTTTCTCCGCAAATTGTACAGCGCAGTCTGGACAGTACCGACCTGAGTCTGGCTGCAGGACGCTGGCTGGCTAATCCACAAAACAATGCCCAAGTGACTCAGGTCATTCAGCAGACGGTGCCTAAAATCTTTGAATTTGTGGGACAGGAACAGATTGCCGGATTTATCCAGAGCAACAGCGTGCAATGGGTCAAAAATACCCAGATCAATACCCTGGCCAGCGAAATGCTGCATGCCGTTCTGGACAATGATTTCCATCAGGATGTACTACAGCGCGGACTGGATGTGGTGCATGCCTGGATGACCTCACATCCTGAACAAACCCGTGAGCTGACCCGTAACCTGTTTAAGGAAATGGGCGTGTGGAAACTGGCCAAAGGCGCCAGCTGGATCGGGATTGACGTGCAGCAACGCAGTATTGATTCCGTGATCGGGCGCGTTGAAGCCATGCTGGCCGATCCAGATCATCCATGGCGACTTAAAATTGAGAGCATGGGACATAGCTGGATGTTACAGCTGGCGGATAATGACAGTGAAGCCAGCCAACGCCTGAATGAAACCAAGGATGCCTTACTGGATAGCCCACAAGTGCTGAATTTTATCAGCGGTGCGGTGGTGATTTTATGTGATGCGATCAAGGCTGACTTGCAAAAACCGGATTCGGGGATTGCGGAAAATCTCAGAATTGCTATTCAACAGGTCGGTGAAAATATCATCTCGAATGCCTCGGTACGTGAGCTGCTGAATAAACGTCTCAGCGGAATCGCGGTTGACCTGAGTGACCAGTACAGTGAAAAAGTGATTCGTTTTATCAGCGAGCGCATTCACGAATGGGATTCAAGCGAGATGATCGACAAGATTGAAAATGAAGTCGGCGGCGACCTGCATATGATCCGGGTCAATGGAGTCGTGGTCGGTGCCTGTATCGGTCTGGTACTTGGGATTATCCGGGCGGCGGTAGAGCATTTAATTTAAAGATGACGCTATTCGTCCCATACATCCCGACTTTTAAAATATCCAAGAATTGACTCCAGCCAGATCAAATTTAAGATTTAAAAAATGATCACTTGGGTGGCTGAGGTCCGGACATATCGACCAATAGCCCCGTGAATTTGCGTACGAACGGCAATAAGGTCACCACAATCGGAAAAGCAATCGCCCAGGAAATCATCCAGTTATGAAACCAGAGTGCCATAAATCCATCAATCCAGCCAAGATTACGCAGCATATTGATCATGGAAATAATGCCACTCATCAGACAGGACAGGATAAAAGGCACAATAATCAATGCCCATTTTGCAGGGAGTTTAGGAATATGACCGATAATGGTCGGACGTTGTGATGCAGCCACGACATGCTCTTTTTACTGTTTTCAGATGACTAATATAAGCCAAATTCTATACGGTGGAGCATTGTTTTTTTCATCTGAATCATTGAGCTTAAACTGGTTTTATTTTCACGGGATTAATCCGTTGATTTTCCCTTTCTTTAGTCAAAAACTTCTAACGAAGTGATCCTCTACTTTTTATTCCCTAGAAATGCTTTTACCTAAACAGCCTGAAATTTGCTATATTTGCTGTTTTTCTGCGATCTCTATTTTCGACTGATTATGAATACGGCAATACAAGCAGCTCTCGATCATGCAGTGCACACTTTACAGGCACAAGGCGTACTCCCATCTGACTGGAACAATACAAGTAATTTGACGCGTACCAAAGACCGAAGCCATGGTGACTTTGCGTCGAATATTGCCATGATCGCGTCGAAAGCTGCGGGTATGAAGCCACGTGATTTAGCGGAAAAAATTCTTGCTGCCCTGCCTGAAGTGGCGGATATCAGCAAGGCAGAAATTGCCGGTCCTGGTTTTATTAACTTCTTCCTGAATGCCGACCAGCGCTTTGCAGTCCTCGATCAGATTCAGGCACAACAGGCGACTTATGGTCGTACCCAGGTCAATGCCGACAAACGTATCCAGGTTGAATTCGTGTCTGCCAACCCGACCTCCAGCCTGCATGTGGGTCATGGTCGTGGTGCTGCGTATGGTATGACGGTTGCGAACCTGCTTGAAGCGACTGGTGCCAAAGTCGACCGCGAATACTATGTCAATGATGCTGGCCGTCAAATGGACATTCTGGCGACTTCGACTTATCTGCGCTACCTAGAATTAACGGGTCAGGAACTGGTGTTCCCAAAAAATGCCTACCAAGGCGACTACGTTAAAGAAATCGCGCAAAGCATTATTGACCAGGATGGCGACACCTATGTACGCCCTGTGGCTGACGTGTATAAAGATGTGCCTGAAGATGTGCAATTTGCTGCTGAATTAGATGCTGATGGCAATAAAGTCGTATTGTCTGGTGATAAAGAAAAACACATTGATGGTTTGATCTTTAACTCACAAGCGTTAATTGGCACAGGCTACCGCGTATTCTTGCAAGCCGCGCTTAAAGCGATTCTGGATGATATTAAAGATGACTTGGGCGAGTTCGGTGTAACCTTCAATCAGTGGTTCAGCGAAGAATCATTGACAGACAAAATTGAAGAAGCCTTACAGACCTTAGATCAGCGTGGTTTCCTGTATGAACTAGATGGCAACATCTGGTTTAAATCCACTGCATTCGGTGATGAAAAAGACCGTGTCGTGAAACGCCGTAATGGCCAGACCACTTACTTCGCGTCTGACATCGCTTACCACCTGAACAAATTACAACGTGGCTATACCGATATCATCGATATCTGGGGTTCAGATCACCACGGTTATATCGCACGTGTAAAAGCGGCCATTGATGCGCTGGGCTATGATTCGAAAAAATTAACGGTTCTTCTGGTTCAGTTCGTGAGCCTATGGCGTGGCGGCGAGATGGTACAAATGTCATCCCGTTCAGGCCAGTTTGTGACCTTGCGTGATTTGCGTAAAGAAGTCGGCAATGATGCCGCTCGTTTCTACTACGTAATGCGCAAGTCTGAACAGCACATTGATTTTGACCTAGATCTTGCTGTGTCACAAAGCAAGGACAACGCCGTGTATTACATCCAGTATGCACACGCCCGTATCTGTCGTATGTTAGAAAAAGCAGCGTCTACCAATGTCAACTTTGATGCTACAGCGGCACGTAATTTGGCGGCTAAGCTGGAGCTTGATGCTGAAACTGAAATCCTGGCCAAACTAGCGGCCTATCCAGAAATTCTGGTCCGTGCTGCAAACAGCTATGAGCCGCATCAAATCGGTAACTACCTAAAAGAGCTGGCAGCATTGTTCCACGGCTGGTACAACGACAATAAAGTACTCGGTGATGATGCTGAATTAACTCAGGCACGTTTATTGTTATCAGTGAACGTACGTCAGGTACTGCGTAACGGTTTAGAACTTTTAGGTGTGTCAGCTCCTGAATCAATGTAAAGCACTGCTTTTACATTGATGCAAGAAGGTAAATAGTCAAAACACTGTTTTGCATGCTCGCAAGACGAGAGCTATGCTCGAAGTGAGCATGCAAACAACTTGGCATGTTTAGAGTTTAGCTTGAGAACATGCCACGTATTGCCGTTTATCTGCTGAGCAGACATTTTGTAACTTTAGCTATGTGCTTGAAGATACAGATAAATTAAAATTCTGTGTGATTTGTGATCTAGAGGATGACTTTTGTATCCTGATCACATAGGATGAAGTGATAGTAAGGGCATAACTGCTGTTATGCCTTTTCTATATGTCCCGATTAATAAGAGGAAATTCCCAAGTGTTTGGAAAAACGCAACGCGGTGTATCTGAAAGACCGAATAAGCCTAAAAAGCCACTTATTCCAACCTGGCTCGGCACACTCGTGATCATTTTAATCGTGTTAAGTTTTTTAATGGCACTGATGCTCTGGAAGCCATGGGAACCGGTTAAACCGAAAACTCAAACAAGTGCTGAATCTGTCCAAGAAGAAGATACCAATAAAGATTACCGTTTTTATGATCTGTTACCACAGCAACAAGTGACGCCGATTCCTGAACAGGCCGTCCCTGAAAACAAAAATCAGGATACAGTAGTGATTGTAGAAGCACCTCGACCTGAAGTAGCTCCACCTGAAGCGACGACGACTGAACCTGGCTTAGAAGCCAGTGAAACGCCTGTTGCCACACCGGCCAGTTATATTCTGCAAGTCCGTAGTTTTGATGATCCGGATCAGGCCGATGCCCGCCGTGCCGAAATTATTCTCAATGGTTTATCTGCCGATGTGGTACGCAGTGTAGAAAATGGTAAAGTCTGGTATCGCGTGGTTTCAGGCCCTTACGATTCTGCAGAAGCAGCGATTATCGCGCAGCAAACCTTGCAAAATAGCGGAATCGATTCCATCGTCGTGAAACGATAATTTTCTAGAAATAAAAAAAGCGCCTGATGGCGCTTTTTTTATTTGGATCTCTCTAACCTTCTCCTGAATAGGAGAGGCCCCCCTTTTTTTAAAGGGACTGAGGGGGATTTTTATTTATTTTAAACGAGAAAATATTTAATCCCTCCAACCTCCCTTTAATAAAGGGAGGCTAAAATTTTTAAACTGTATGCCCCAGCGCTTCACCCATATTCACCAAAGAATTGGCCTTGAATGCGGCATCCCACTGCATTTTATTTTCTTCGAATAAAATCACTGCTGTTGAACCGAGGTAGAAACGACCCAGTTCTGCCCCTTTTTCCAGGAATAGGTCATGCTGATTAAGTTCGATCCGGCCTGAAGGCTTCACTTTGCCGGTTGCCACGGTTTCAATACCCGCCACAATCATCGCACCGACCAATACCACCGCCATACGGCCGATTTCAGTATCAAACAGACAGACCATACGTTCATTGCGTGCAAACAGGCCCGGAATGTTTTCTGCGGTCACCTGGTTTACCGAGAACAGCTCGCCTGGAACATATAGCGTTTCAGTTAATGTTCCGGCAAATGGCATATGCACCCGATGATAATCACGTGGCGACAAATACACGGTCGCGAATTCACCATTTTTGAATGGCTCGGCCAGTTGCGGATCAGCAATCAGGGCTTCAACGGTAAATTTCTGGCCTTTAGCCTGGAACACATCGCCATTTTCAATTTTACCCAGCTGGGAAATCGCACCATCTGCAGGCGAAACAATGCTCGTAGCATCTGGATCAATTGCACGGATACCTTCTTTTAGGGCACGCGTAAAAAATTCATTAAATGACTTGAATTTCAGGGCATTGGCCTGTTCAGCAATCGACATATCAATACCATACTGCGCCTTAAAGGCAGTAATTGCAGCAGTTTTGATAATCGGGTTTTCGCTGGCGGCAATTTTACCCACCACCCGAGACAAGCGATGTTGCGGTACTAATCGTTGAGCTTTAATAAAAAACTGTTGTTTTAAACGTGACGTGATGCTCAAGATGGCAGCTCCCCTGTAGCGATTGGACTATCGAGGCGGTTGCCCCATTCACTCCACGCACCATCATAGGCTCGAATTTTCCAGCCCAGTAAACGACCCAAAATATAGGCCAAACCTGAGCGGTGATGGGACTGGCAGTACACCACAACGGGTTGATTCAAATCAAAGCCCAGTTGTTCCAGGCGCTGCTGAGTACGTGGTAAAGGCTGTAATTTTAAATGATTTTCGCGATTAAGGGCAGTACTCCATTCAAAATGACGTGCTCCCGGAATGTGACCGCCGCGTCGAGCCGCTAAACGTAAACCGGTATATTCATCTTGCGTACGGCAATCCCAAATTTGAACCTGTTGATTTTCAACCTGTTGGCGCAGTTCATCATAGCCAATCTGAAAATTTGCCTGATGGTCAAGATTGACCTGAAATACATCCTTCACTGGTGCAAACTGTTCCTGACTGGAAGAAGTCGGCAAACCGGCACCGAGCCAAGCATGAATCCCGCCATTCAACAGACTGGTATTTTCAAAACCCAGACAATGCAGGTTCCAGAGCAAACGCCCTGCCCATGCCCCGCCCTCATCATCATAAGCCACCACATGATGCTCAGAAGAAATATTCAGATAATCAATGAGAGCCTGCAAGCCTTCCGCGTCCGGCAACAGTCCCATCGCCGTTTCTTCCTGACGCACCAGAAGTTTAGGCTTTAAATGCAAGGCGTGCGGAATATGCAGCTGCTCATACACAGAGGCACGGCTCAGGTCGACAATACGAAGTTTTTCATGGCCCAAATAGGGAACTAAATCTTCTGCCTCAATCAGCAGGCCAAAATTAAAAGCTGCAGCGGTCATCGTTATCATGGCTATTATTGGTCAAATCCTGTTGATCTTAGCACAGCTGGTTTTTACACTGATGTGCTTTCTTTGCAGATGATTAGCAAGATTTTAGCTAAACCTTGGTCTTAAATAAGCTTGCATAAAAAAACCGCCTCTATCTAGAAACGGTTCTTAAAAATTATGAATTGTTCAAACTGACTTAAGCAGGTTCATTGATCTCAAAAACCTGACGTAAATAGGCCAGGAAGGTATCATTATCGGTCATGGTCTTGCCCGGACTATCCGAGATTTTGGCCACTGACTGACGGTTACATTCCACCAGTTTCAGCACAATATTGAGTGGGGTTTGCCCCATATCATTGGTCAGGTTGGTGCCAATGCCAAAACTGACCTGGAAACGGTCTTTAAAGTATTGATGCAGTTTCCAGGCTTTTTCCAGATTCAGGCCATCACTAAAAGTCAACATCTTGGTTTTGCTGTCTATTTTCAGCTTTTTATAATGTGCATAGGCCTTGTCACCCCATTCATAGGGATCGCCACTGTCATGACGCAAGCCATCAAATAGCTTGGCAAAGTACAGGTCAAAGTCGCGCAGAAACGCATCCATCCCCACCACATCGGTCAAGGCAATGCCCAGGTCACCACGATATTCCTGTACCCAGCTTTCCAGTGCAGATTTCTGGAAATTACGTAAACGTACGTCCAGCGCCTGAAAAGCTTGCAGGAATTCATGCGCCATAGTGCCAATCGGGGTAATCCCCAGCTCTTTGGCCAACAGTACATTACTGGTACCACGGAACACATGCGGTGCAGCTTTGTGAAATTCTTCGACCACATGCTTTTGCCAATCGAAACTGTAACGGCGACGTGTACCAAAATCTGACACCAAAAATGGTGGATCATTTGGGTTTTGCGCAGCATCATACTGTTTTAATAGCTCGATTTTGGCTTTTAAACGGCGCTCGCCTTCAGCCAGCACTTCAGGGGTACGAATCCGGCTGAAATACAGTTCATTGACAATGGCGAGAACGAAGATCTCAAACATCATCGCCTGAACCATCGGACCTTCCACCACAATATCCAGACGGCCTTGACTGTCGATACTGGCCTTGATGAAACGGCGCTTGAGCTGGAACAGTTCCAGATAATCCACAAAATCGCTTTTGATAAAACGTAAGCTTCTTAAATATTGCAGTTCATCTTCTTTGAATTTGAGCTGACACAGCAGGTCCAGTTGATGATTCAGGTCATCCAGAATATCCGTCAGTGGATAGACTGTATCTTCCAGATTACGACAACGGAAATGGTAGACACTATGCGTTTGCGGAAACTTGTGTAAGACCACTTGTAACATGGTGAATTTGTACAAGTCAGTATCTAACAGAGAATGGATAATTGGAGCCATAACTAAGGGAATATCGCTGTGCTTATCTCTGCATTAAAGCATAAAAAGTCATGCAATAATGCAGGATTTACGTACAGCTGGCTGTATTTGCGACAAAAGTATCAGAAGCATAACCCGGTTTATTTCTGTGATTTGACCTGAGCTTTTTCCTGTTCCTGAATCAGTTTCTGCAACTGTTTTTCCTGACCAATCACCTTGGCAAATTCGGCTGTGGTCTTTTGTCCGTTTTTTTGCGCCTGGGCATCACAATCCACCTGACGCAGCTGCTTGGCAATCGCAAATTCCATCTTGAATAAAGCCCCCATCAAGGCTGTATTGCCTCGATTATCTCGAGCACAGCGGTCGGCACCATGTTTAAGCAAGCTGGCGACAATATCCTGATGGCCATAATAAGTCGCCATCATCAGTGGTGTATAACCGTCTTTATTGCGTACATCGACCGGAAAGCCGTGTTTTAAAAATTCATGAATGACTTCGCTATTGCCAATTTTAGCCGCAGCAAAGAACAGGTCGGCCAATTCCTCTTGTGAGTTCATCTGAACATTGTCCACGCTTTTAGCGGGGGAGATATCCTTCGCGACAGTCGCGTTTGCGAATGCGGAACCTATCGTGAGAATACTGGCTAAAAACACAGATGACATAACTTTCATGATGAACTCCAGCAGAAATCGAAGGGGAATTTAAGTCTTGAAAGACTGAATTATCCTGAGATGAGATGAAAAACGGAGTGCCTGTAAGACTCCCCCTAGGGTGCAGGAAAGGTTTGGAGTATTACAGGACTTTTTGGAGGTGATGCGCTATGCCCTAGTCACCAGTTCCTCAAGACCAATCGGGATTAGTCTTTTAATTTTGCAGCTTTGGCTTTAACAGTCGCCAGGTTCCCATTGACCGCTTTGGTCATACGCGTACCGTAGTCTGCATCTGCCTTGTAGAAATAAGACAACATGATGTGCTTGGTTTCTGAATCTTTCACTGCACCTAAGTCAGCAGCAAGGTTCATGATCAGGTCATCTTTCTCTTTAGCTGTGTATGAACGGTACAGCTCACCTGCCTGCTTGAAGTTCTGCTCTTTCACGCCAATTTGCTGTACATGACCAGATAATGGCGTTTGTACCGCACGCGCTTTTTCAGTTGCAGCTTTTGGCTCTTTACGGCTTGGCTCATAGTTCACATCCGAGTCACGCTCAGAGATATTCATGTAGCCATCCTGATTATTGTTGTTCACATTCACTACGGGACGGTTCACCGGAATTTGCTGGTGATTCGCGCCTAAACGGTACATTTGGGTATCCGAATAAGAAAAGATACGGCCTTGTAGCAGACGGTCTTCTGATGGCTCGATACCTGGAACCAGGTTACCTGGCGCAAATGCCGACTGTTCAGTCTCGTTGAAGAAATTCTTCGGCATACGGTTCAGGGTCAAAGTACCCACTTTGGTTTCTGGAACCAGCTCGGTTGGCCAGATTTTGGTTGGATCTAACGGATCAAAATCAAAGCTGTTTAGATCTTTAGGATCAAGCACCTGAATATACAGATCCCATTTCGGGAAATTACCCGCATAGATGTTGTTATACAGATCATTGGTCAAGTGGTTGAAATCTTTACCTTGCTGCTCAGCCGCTTCTTTCACGTTCAAGCCCTTCACGCCTTGTTTAGAGCGGAAGTTGAATTTCACGTATTTGTATTCGCCCTTGTCGTTATACAGCTTGTAGGCATGTACTCCGAAACCGTCCTGTTCGCGGTAGCTGGTTGGAACACCTTGCTTGCCATACACATAAGTCAGCATGTTGGTTGCCCATGGCTGGCTCGACAGGAAGTCAAACACACGGTTGGCATCTTGAACATTTGTCACTGGGCTTGGCTTCATGGCATGAATGAAGTCCGGGAACTTGATTGCATCACGGATGAAGAATACCGGTGTCTGGTTACCGACCAAGTCCCAGTTACCTTCTTTAGTGTAGAATTTCAATGCAAAGCCGTGTGGGTCACGTAGAGTTTCTGGTGAACCTTTACCATGAATTACGGTAGAGAAACGTAGGAAAACTGGAGTTTTAGTCCCCGCTTTGAACAATGAAGCGAGGGTAAGATCAGATAGATCTTTGGTTGCAACGAATTCACCATATGCCCCAGTACCACGCGCATGTACGACACGCTCAGGAATACGCTCACGACCAAAACGTTGTAATTTTTGTACCAGTTGAACGTCCTGAAGGAGTACAGAACCATTTGGACCCGCAGTGATCGAGTTCTGGTTATCACCGACTGGTGCGCCATTGTCTTTCGTTAAAGGAGCAGCTTGTGCAGCTGTGACAGTTGCAAGCATTGCAACCAGTAATGAACGCTTAAACATTGCTAAATCTCTCAATTTATTACCTTTCCTGCATGGGCTAAGATACGCCAACACAATAAATAGATAAAACAGATTATTTTTATAAATTCAATCGCTTTAATGAATTTATAAAAATTAAGCAATTGATTTTCAGATATTTAAAGTTCATAAAAACAGCATCTCATACTGCTCCAGATTTTATTCTTGCTACAATCACCCCCATCTATTGTTAGCAGTCCATATGTAAAATGCGTGCCTTATTACAAAGAGTTTTAGAAGCTAAAGTTGTGGTCGAGGGTGAAACCACCGGGGAAATTGAAAAAGGAATTCTGGTTTTTCTAGGTTTAGGTAAAGATGACAATCTGGAAAAAGGCAAAAAGCTGATTGATAAGATATTGAAATACCGCTTCTTTGATGATGAACAGGGCAAAATGGGCTGGAACGTTGCCCAGGCCGGCGGTGGTTTATTGCTGGTTTCACAATTTACCCTGATGGCGCAAACCCAAAAAGGTTTACGTCCAGACTTTGGCCCAGCTATGCCGCCTGCCGAGGCTAAAGCACTTTATGAGCAGCTGGTAAAATATGCCCAAAGCCAGTTTGAACATGTGCAAACCGGTATTTTTGCCGCTGACATGAAAGTGCATCTGGTCAATGATGGACCGGTGACGTTTAATTTAGAAGTTGAATGATTCAGTAAAAAAGCCCTCGAATTGAGGGCTTCTTATTTTTGAACTTAGAGCGTTGTAATATATTTTGCACGGCTCATAAGGTTTTCAGGAATATCTTGAACCAACATTACAGTGAGTGATTGTTGACCTTTTTGTGATGCAGTTTGATTTTCATCCAATACAGCATTGATATCACTAGGGTTTAATGTATACATTGCTCCAGTAGCAGGATCAACGATAAGCAAACCAATTAGACCGCCAAAAATGATATTTGCCACATACCAACCATTAACAGTACCAGTTACTTGAACTGTTTTGGTTTGAAAACCTTCTTTTTTAAAAGTTACATCATAAGCAGCGGGTTGAAAAAATCCATTACCACGCTTAAGAGTCACTGTTGCAGGCGTAACTCCAGTATGTACTTTTTCGCCAGCTTTATTTGTAATAGAAATAGATGCTTGCTCAGGAACTGATTTAAATGTCAGTGTTTGTGTTGATCCTGAAATAATACTGGCACATCCTGTCATCGTTACTGATGCAGCGATTAAACTTGCTGTAATTAATTTTTTCATAAAAAATACCCCCTCAAAATAAAGGGGGTACTTTACAATAGAAAAATGATTATTCAATAAGTCTTTAGACTACTTACCAGTTTTCTCTTTAATAAACTGACGTACCATTTTCACTTTTTCTTTGACTGGCTTTGGCAGTTTTGGTGGAATCATTTTTGCCACCTGGTTAAACCAGACCAGCAGGCCAAAGTCGCCTTCCATCTTAATCGTGCCGCTTTGCATCCCGGTCATAAATGCCGTCGGGTCACCTTTGACCAAGGTCTTCACGCCCTGCTCACTGTCGGCAAACTGCAACACAAAATCAGCTTTTTCAGCATCACCCGAAACCGTATCGATATGACCGTTATCCACAATAATCTGACGTGCCATGCCTTCATCCGTACCAATCTGGATACGGAATTGACGTCCATGTACCAGTTCAATGAATTTTGGGCTGGTACGTGCCAACTGCTTCATACGTAAAGCTAAACCTGCGACCAGTAAGTCCAGCGGATCTGTACTCATATCAATAAGAGGAAGTTTTAACACAGGAATGGACGACAGTTTCATGGAGGATGCCTATTCTAATTGTACGAAAATTGACAAATATCCTAGCATAGTTCTGAGCTAGGTGGATTATGCAGTTTGTATCATATTTCCAAACTGAAAAATGCACCCGTGGGTGCATTTTTTTCATTGCAACTTGTAGAATTAACGGCTTGAAAGCTGCTGCTGGTCGTCTTCATACACTGGCGTATGTTCGATGCAACGGCGTTTTGCCAAAGCACGCTCAGCACGACGATCTTCACGCAACAACAGGCCAGTCACGACCATCATGACCGCAGTTAACGCACTCAGATAACTATACGTCATTGGTAGCTCAAACCAAGTTTGAGTTCCTACACGAATCACCTCGATCAGGCCCCATACCAGCATCCCGGCCGCCATAAAGCTTAACCAGCGACGATAAGGCGAGAAGAACACAGCAAGCACAGCTACAGCGACTAAACTGAAGCCCACAATCGTTGCTAAATTCGCTGTTACCATATAACCCCCTCCATCCAGATAGATAGTTTCCGCTTGATATTGCAACGCTTCTATCTATTGAATTTCGTTAAATCAATAAAATGGAATCTGTTGATTTGTATCTCTATGCCTGCATTATGCTGAGTTTTTTGCATAAAAAAAGTCCTGTCATCCAGCCTAACGACATACTTTGTCGCGATATTATATTGTCATTACATTTTTTGCTTTTCACATTTTTGTGGATCAATGACTGCGCCAATGTTGGCGTGTCATTACAAAATTATCAGTAGTTTTTTTAAGTGAAAAAATTATTTTTCCGTTTAAGATGATCGATGTTTTTGTAGCCATATTTCAACTCTTCCTTATATAACTCACATCATAAGCATTGACATCCTCACCCACCTGAAAGGAGGGTGATTCCTACTGCTAGACGCTTATGCCCAAGCGCAAGTATGTTCTTAGCACTGTTCAAATCCCGATCCAGGACACTTGAGCAGTTTTCACATTCCCATACTCTTATTCGCAAATCTGCTCTACCTTTCGGACTGCTTGCGGTGATCTCACCACAGCACGAGCAGATTTGGGTTGTGAAACTTTCGTTGACTTCCTCAAACAATACACTTGCGTTCTCGCATTTATACTTGAGCATTGTTTTGAGTTCTGAAAATCCTGTATCTAAAACCGATTTAGCCATTTTAGTTTTCACAAGTTTTTTAGCACTCAGGTTGCCAACAATAATCAGTGCATTTTCTTTTACAAGCATGGTGCTTGCTTTGTGCAAATGATCTTTACGACAATTTGCAATCTTGGCGTGTAATGCACGAACACGCTTTTTATTCTTCGCTCGTTGAGCAGTACCTAGTTTTTGTTCATATTTTCGATAGAACTTTGGATTTGAAATCACAGTACCATCAGAACAGGTGGCTATATCTTTTAAGCCTAGATCAATGCCAATAGCTTTAGTTGCAGTTGGTTTATCTAACTTAGGTGAATCCACGACCAGGCACACATACCAACGCCCACGACTGTCCTCAACAAATGAGCCTGTTCTAACGGCATATTTGTTTAAACCGTAGCTATCCCATAAGCCAAATTTGGTTTTTCCATACTCAACCCATCCCTCAGCATATTTCAGTCCTGATTTTTTGAATGGTATCCAACCAAGCGATCTTCTTGCTGACTTCTTGTTACTTACACGCCATTTTAATTTTGCTTTTCTAAACTGTTTTCTTTTAGCAGCATATTCTTCCCTAATTGCATCCACCGTTTGGCTATGCAGACCACACAATTTTGAAGTCCCTTTTGTGTATTTAGCCATATCGAATGCTGAGAAAAAATCACCTGTTCTTTTTAGGTGTTTGAAACTTAAATCATTGACATAATTCCAAACAAAGTTCACCTCAGATGCTAATTGGTCTAGCACCTTGCAATGTTTGTCTTTTATGCGTAATTTAAGTGTTTTCATGGGCTTATATTAGCTCATGTTGAATTAAAATTATTGATTCTTAAAAAATAAACGACATTTCATGTCGTGTCGCTTATATCTCTGACCTGAAGAACAGAGTTTTACGCTCCATTTGATAAAAAAACGCGACCCAAAGGTCGCGTTTAAAATCAAGCAAAGCCTGTACTTATGCACGGTTCAGGTCTTTATCATGTACGCCGAGCAGATACAGCACACCGTCCAGACCGACGCTAGAAATCGCCTGATTGGCATTTTGGCGTACCAGAGGTTTGGCACGGAAAGCCACCCCCAGTCCTGCAATGGATAACATAGGCAAGTCATTGGCGCCATCACCGACTGCAATGGTTTGTTCCAGGGAAATTCCCATCTCCTGGGCGATTTCACCGAGCAAGAAGGCTTTACGCGCGCCATCGACAATATGGCCTTTGACTTCACCGGTAACCACACCATCCTGCACATCAAGCGCATTGGCATGTACTTCATCAATATCCAGTTTAGTTTGCAGATATTCCGCAAAATACTGAAAACCTCCAGAAAGAATTGCAGTACGGTAACCCAATGCTTTCAAAGTCGAAATCAGGCGTTCAGCCCCTTCAGTAATGGTCAGGCGCTCGGCAATTTTCGGCAGTACCGATGCGTCCATACCTTTTAACAAGGCAACACGGGCACGGAAGCTTTGCTGGAAGTCTAGCTCGCCTTGCATGGCACGTTCGGTAATTTCTGCAACCTGCTCACCAACACCGGCTTCAATTGCCAATTCGTCAATCACTTCCTGCTCGATCAGGGTCGAGTCCATATCAAAGCAGACCAGACGGCGGTTACGGCGATAGGCATTGTCTTCCTGAACCGCGACATCGACATTCAGTTCATTCGACAGGCTGAGACAGGCCGCACGCATGGCAGCTGCATCCAGCATTTGTCCACTGAGGCCAAACTGGACACAGGCACGTTTTGGACCGGCACTCTGACCATCTAAAACGGGGCGACCAGACAGACGGGTCACGGTTTCAATATTAAAACCCTGGCCCGAGACAATCTGGGTCACGGCTTGCAGATGAGAGGCATTTAATTCAGGGGCCAATGCCGTTACGATATAACGTGTGCGTCCACCCTCTTTGACCCACTGCTCATATTCAGTTGCAGAGATCGGTTTAAAGCGCACGGTTAACCCGATATCATGTGCTAGAATCAGGATCTCCTTCATGGCTAATGCGGTTGCAGTCTGGTCTTCAGAGGCAACAACAATACCTAAGGTTAGCTGATTATGAATAACCGCTTGCCCTACATCTAAAATCTGTAGGGAATGAGCGGACAAAACCTGCATTAATCGTGTAAATTGATTAGGCTGGTCAGGTCCTAAGAATGATATAAGAATGATTTCTCGCATGAATTGACTCGGGTCTGAGCTACAACTATTGTTAGAATCATAATCGAAATTGAACAGAATTGCCTTGGAAGTTTACGTTGAATGCGCCTAGACAAGGGCTATTTGCTAGCCTATTGATTGTAAGTTTTGCTCTGCATACCTTTTTACTGGTATTGGCAACCACTCACCAACTGAATGAAAACCGTGCCAATCAGGGACAGCTGATCACCAGTCAACTGGTGACAGACAGCCTGTCTGAGCTTGAACCGCCCAACCGCGTTTCTCTGGCTTTGCTGGCAAATCGTTATGCCACCAATCCAAGTGTAGCTTCCATTCGAATTCTGGATGCGAAAGCTCAGGTTTTAGCCACTGGTGGATTGACCAAAACTCGCGAGGGTGAAGTTTTTGTCCGTGATGCGCTGCAAAACGAGAAAAAAGTCGGTGTGATTGAAATCACCCTGATTGAACCAAGTATTGGTGAAATTCTGCGCACGCAATGGCTGGCGATTCTGTTCTCGTTCATTATTCACGCGTTAATCTGGGTGGCTTACCGTGCCATTGCCCGTCCAAGCCGGACTGAATATCTGGCGCGCATCAATAACGAATCGCGGCTGAAATTCGAGATTCAGACCCTGACCCAGGCATTGGAACAGGAAAAGCATAATGCGGCACTGGCGATTGCCCAAGCCCAACAGGCAGTGAAAAATAAAGCCAAAGAAAAAGAACATAAGCCGGCGGTACTGGAGAGCGATAGCCTGAGCTTAAACATCCAGTTCTACGATCCAAAACAATTACTGGATAGCGTGAATAAAACCGTTTCAGTGCCTTATTTCAATCTCTGCCAGATTTTCCTGAATAAAGCCACCGAACTCTGTGTGCAACGCTATAAATTGAATAGTTCTGATATTTGTACCGTACATAAATTTGATGAAAAAGGTGCCACCATTAGTATCGCGGCAGACAAACCGAATGCCCTGGCCTGCCTGACCATGATCAGTGCCGTGTTCCAGCTGCTTTCGGAAGTGCTGTATAAACGCTATCGTGAAGAAAAACGTTTTGTGCTACAAACCCGTAGCGCGATTGCCTCTAAAGTCGAGGAGATGCAGCTCAGCTCGGTACAGGCCGCTGAGCGCCTGACTCAGCATCTGGTCGCGAAAGAAAGTGCCTTACATGTACCGAACACCTTGCTGAAAGATGTGAGTGATCACTTCCAGCTGGTCAGCATGCCGAATCCAACCAATGTCCTGACCCGTCACGCTTTTGTGGTGAATGGGATGGATGCTGAAAGCGCCGAGCTGGCACAGACTTTTAGAACTGAAATTCTAAAATCCAAACAGTCCAAAGCCTCATAAATATCCTTGAATGTTTTAATTAAAAAAGCCGGATCCAACATCCGGCTTTTTTATGGGTACAAAACAAATACGCCAGTGTGTCTTGGCCTATCTCTTAAATTTTTAACTGTTTTTGTTCCAGCAGATATTGCTGGGCATTATAAGGCTGGGCCGGATCCTGACAGGGGACTTTATGCCACTGACCCTCGGCATCTAACTCCCATGCATTGTGACAATCTTTTAAATAGCTGATCAGGCCATCTTTATAAATCCGTTTTTTCAGCTCTGGATCCAGCACCGGGAAACAGGTTTCCACCCGGGAAAACAGGTTACGGCCCATCCAGTCGGCACTGGCACAATACAGTTTCTTGGCACCGCCATGTTCAAAATAATAAACCCGGGTATGTTCCAGGAAACGTCCTACGATTGAACGGACCTGGATATTTTCAGACATACCGGTAACTTGTGGAATCAGACAGCAGATTGAACGCACAATCAGGTCAATTTTTACCCCAGCCTGCGAAGCCTGATACAGGGCAGCAATCAATTGCGGTTCGGTAAGTGCATTCATTTTGATGATGATATGCGCGGCTCTGCCGGCCAGGGCAAATGCCTTTTCCTGTTCAATCAGTTTCAGCAATTCGCTATGCAGGGTAAACGGTGCATGCAGCAAGGCTTTCAGTTTGGCCATTTTCCCCATACCAGTCAGTTCCTGGAACATGCGGTGCACATCTTCACAGATATCCGGCTGTGTGGTCATCAGGCCATAATCGGTGTACATGCGGGCATTACCGGCATGATAGTTTCCGGTACCCAGATGCGCATAACGCAGTAATTCCTGATTTTCACGCCGGACAATCAGAATCATTTTGGCATGGGTTTTATAACCGACAATGCCATAGACCACGACCGCGCCGGCTTCTTGCAGGATATTGGCCACCATGATGTTAGATTCCTCATCGAAACGCGCCCGCAGTTCAATCACGGCCGTGACTTCTTTGCCATTCCGTGCGGCTTCTGCCAGCACCTGGACTATTTCCGAGTCCGGACCACTACGATACAGCGTCTGCTTGATCGCCAGCACCGCCGGGTCCTTGGCCGCTTCCCGCAGTAAAGTAATCACCGGCTGGAATGAATCAAAAGGATGATGCAGCAGCACATCCTGCGCCTTCAAAATTTCAAAAATGCTTTTCTGTTTACGGAAAATTTTCGGAATGACCGGACTAAAATGCGGATACTTTAATTCCGGACGCTCAAAACTGGTACTCAGGCGGGACAAATTGATCGGTCCATCAATCCGGTACAGTTCCTGTTCCGTCAGATCAAATTCATCTAGCAAATAGTCGATGATGTTCTGTGGAGAGTCATTTTCAATTTCCAGACGTACTGCACGACCAAAGCGGCGCGAACATAGTTCGTCTTTTAAAGCCACCGCCAGATCATCGACATCTTCCGATAGTACCAGATCGGCATTGCGGGTGACCCGAAAGGCATAACAGCCGGTCGCTTTCATGCCCGGGAACAAATCACTGATATGCTGCTGGATGATCGCAGTCAGAAAGATCTGGGTGGTATTGTTTCCGGTGACATCTTCCGGAATTTTAATCAGGCAGGGTAAGGAACGTGGTGCCGGCACAATTGCCATCTCGATTTCACGGCCAAAGGCATCTTTACCTTCTAGGCTGATAATAAAGTTCAGACTTTTATTCACCAAACGTGGAAAAGGATGTGAAGGATCCAGGCTGATCGGGGTCAGTACCGGTTGTACTTCTTTGGCAAAAAAGGCTGCAATCCACGCCTTGTGTTTTTCCAGAAGATCCTGATATTGAAGAAACTGGATACCCTGCGCCTGAAGTTCAGGCAAAATCGCATGATTCAGCACCTCATACTGCTTGTTAACTGTGGCATGAATGGACTGGGACAGTTCTTGTAGAATCAGCTCGGTGGGTACAGCATCAGGCGTCCGGGTAGTCGCATTCAGGTCTTGCTGTTTCATCAGCCCGGCAATCCTGATTTCAAAGAACTCATCCAGGTTACGGGAAAAAATAATCAGGAAGTTTAAGCGCTCTAAAATCGGTAAATTCGGATCGAGTGCTTGTGCCAAGACACGACGCTGAAATTCAAATAAGGAAAGTTCCCGATTAAAATAGGTCGCTGACGAATGCTGAAATTGTTCCATGCCCTCTCAATGCTGCTGATTACAGTCTGTTGTTTCACATCATTGAGGGGCGATCTTAGGCAGACTTCATGACACTTATGTTACAAAGCCCGATAAATCGATATAAATTAATATTTTAATTTTTAAAATTATAAAACATCATGCTCTGGCTTGTTGTGCGCTGTCATCAAACTGCAATTAGGTGTCTGTTTTTTCAGTTTGTCTGGCAGCCCAATAAGTGGCTAAAGCTGGCCCTGAAATATTATGCCACAGACTGAAAATGGCACTTGGTAAAGCGGTAAGTGGTGATGCGGCAAAATGGGTTGCCGCCAAGGCCACACCCAGACCAGAATTCTGCATCCCGACTTCAATGGATACTGCACGACAGTCTATTTCTGCCAAGTGAAATATACGACTGGTCCAATAACCCAGTAAATAGCCCATACCATTGTGTAAGGCCACGATTCCTAAAATCATTAAACCGGATTCCAGAATCTGGGTTTTGCTGCCGGCAATAATCGCCGCGACAATTGCCACAATCGCTATTACAGAAATCAACGGCATCACCTGAATATAGGCCGTGACTTTTTGCTTGAGTAGCGCCCGTACGATTAAGCCCAGAATAATTGGGAATAACACCACCTGTAAGATCGACACCAGCATCGACCAGGCATTGATCTCGATCCACTGACTGGCCAACACATAGAAAATGGCCGGAGTTAAAATGGGCGCCAGTAAAGTCGAAACCGAGGTACAGGCAACAGACAAGGCGGTATTGCCCTTGGCCATATAGGTAATCACATTGGATGCGGTTCCACCCGGACAGCAACCCACCAAGATTACCCCGATGGCAATCTCTGGTGGCAGCTGAAACAGCTTGCACAGTAGAAAAGCCAAACCTGGCATCACCACAAACTGGGCCACCACGCCAATCGCTACTGCTTTCGGACTTTGCAGGACACTTTTAAAATCGCCTACCGTCATGGTCATACCCATGCCAAACATAATGATGCCCAACATCCACGGAATATAAGCCCGTAACCAGACAAAAGTTTCAGGGATCATCAAGGCAATGCCGGAAAAAAGCAGCACCCATAAAGCAAAGGTTTTTTGGACAAATTGGCTAAACTGGAGCAAGGCTGACATGGGTTTCATCCAGGTGACATTAAGGGAGAAAAAGCAAGATAAAACAGGCACCCGTTGATGCCTGAATTTTTATATTCAAATATAAATAAGATCAAAGGGATATTAAGTTCTATCCCTATCCAGTGTTAAGCTGCTTGAACAATATCTTTCACATAGATACGTTTCACGCCATGCGACAGCATATCCTGCCAGGCATGTTGCAAGGAACCATTCAGGTCAATGCCCTTGGTGGCATCGGCAATCACATAGGTTTTAAAGCCCAGTTTGCAGGCATCGATTGCAGTCCAGGCCACACAAAAGTCCGTAGCAATCCCGACCACAAATACGGTATCAATCCCACGTTCACGCAGATAGCCAGCAAGACCCGTCGTGGTTTTCTGGTCAGCTTCCATAAAGGCCGAGTAACTGTCGATCTGGGAATGAAAACCCTTGCGAATGATGAGTTGTGCTTGCGGTAAATTTAAATCCGGATGCAGTTCGGCATCGAGTGTCCCTTGCACACAATGCTTTGGCCATAAAACCTGAGTACCATAATCCAGCTGAATACTGTCATAGGCTACTTTGCCGGGATGGTTGTCTACAAAGGAAATATGGTTGTCCGGATGCCAGTCTTGGGTCAGGATAATATGCTTAAAATGCTGCCCCAATAGATTAATATTTGGAATAATCTGGTCAGCATTGGCTACAGCCAGATTGCCTCCCGGGGTAAATCCTCTTTGTACGTCTACGACCAGTAAAGCAACATTATTCTGCATCTGTTTTCATCCATTGAAATCTCGATTTATGCCCAAGCATAGCGCAAAATACCTCAGGATTTTTAGCTCTACGGTTAAAAATGGCATGACTGTGTATTCTCGGCATGTGTATATGAGCAGATCAATAGATTCATTGTTTTTGACAAATATGAGATGAGTTCCGGGCTTGTATCAAGCTAGATCTCTGCAAAAAAAATAAGTTTTAAGATAAAGTGATGAGTCTTTTTAATAATAAAACAGTGTATTTAATTCTTAAATTCAGAAAATAAAAAAGCCTGCAAGAGCAGGCTTTTTTAAATCGTTGAACCTTACACTTTAGTGCGGTTCACCAGGAACAGCATACATAATGCAGAGATGATGATACATGGGATCGCAGCAGTAATGACCCCCGCAGCACCGAAACCTGCTGTCAATAACTGACCGGCAATGACTGGCCCCAGCATGGCACCGATACGGCCAACTGCAGATGCAACACCAACACCAGTACCACGCACTTCTGTCGGATAAACGATACTACCGAAGGCATACAGTACACCCTGACAGCCAATCACGAAGGCACCGGCCAATGCTGCTGCCATATACATCTGGTTCAGCGAGCTTGCACCATTCAGCGCCAGTAGACCTGCCAGAATACCGCCGTACATCAACAGGATCACATAGGCTTTCTTCCAGCGGTCGGTCAGCATACCCAAAATAATCGTACCAATCGTCGCTGTAACCATGAAGTAGAATTGTGCAGTTGAACCATCTTTACGGGTAAAGCCAAGTTCCATAAACAATGATGGCAACCAGCTCAACATGATGTAAACCACCATCAAGGTAAAGAAGTAGCTCACCCAGATACACAGCGTACGCAACAGGTTGTCCGAATTAAACAGATCCTTAAATGAACCCTTCGGTGTAACGGCAAGTTCTGCAGCCGTTTTGTTCTGTGCTTTCAGGTATTCCTGCGATTCAGGCAAAAATAGCATCATCAGCGGAATGGCAAAAATCGGTAACAGACCACCGAGATAGAAAACATTTTTCCAGTTGGCACCAAATTCAGTCGCCGCAATCAAAGACAAAATCGCTGCGCCGACTGGCATGCCGCAGTACATCAAGCCCACTGCACGGCCACGGTTTTGTGGAGAGACTGCTTCAGAAGCAAGCGTGATCAGAATTGGCATCGCGCCGCCCAGACCTGCTCCAGCCAGGAAACGCATTGCCAGCAAGCTGTTAAAGCTATTGACCCAAACCGTACATAAGGTAAATACAGCAAATATTGCTGTTGACCAGATCAAGACTTTCTTACGGCCAATGCGGTCCGCAAATCGACCACCAACCAGTGCACCCGGTAATAAACCCAGAATCCCTGCACTAAAAAACACACCCAACTGGGAACTATCGAGACCAAAATGCTCACGAATACCTGCAGCAGCAATTCCGGCTGCCTGAATATCTAAGCCTTCAATCACCGCAATCAGAAAACAGATCGCGACCGTGACGATAGCATGCTTATTGTCTGATTTTTCCATTGGATTATCCTTGTTCAATCAGCGTTACAAAAGACAGCCATCATCTATGAGCCTGATTGCAGAAATAACTATCAATAAGTTGAACGTTTTGCTTGGATATTCCATAAGGAGCTGAAGTAGATGAATTGAAGATGCTGACTGATAAAGTCGCAAAAACACTTAATCAGAACATCATAAAGTTCAAGACTTAGAGTTTAAAGCTTATACATCAAGTTAAAAAATTAACCGATAAGAAAAAAAATTCTCAATTTATTGATATTTAAAAAAGATTAGTCTTAGTCGTTTTTGGCTTTATTTGTTTTGGTACGAGAGTACGATCAAGATGTACGAGGTCTCAATTTATCCAATATAACTAGGGTCTGTTGACATTTCAAGTATAGAATTTACCCGATAAAGGTAGCCAAATAAATATACAAGCTAATGCAACTGCCCCCTCATAGCTACACTTTAGCTTATCATATCGTGTTGCTATTCCTCTGAACTGCTTTAACCTACAAAATGCATTCTCAACTAAGTGTCTGATTTTATATAAATACCAATCCATATGATCATTATTTGACTGAGTATTTGATTTTCTTGGAATATTCGCTTTAGTTTTTTTCGCAGATATTTGTTCTCTTAATGATTCAGAGTCATATCCTTTGTCTGCACAACATACTTCCGTTTCACTCAAATCAAGTTTTTCAATCATTTTGGGAGCAATCTTGACATCATGTATCGTTCCATCGGAGATAATAATTTCGATTGGATTGCCATCCGCATCAACAGCTAAGTGTATTTTAGAACTATTTCCACCAATGCTTTTAGAAATATCCTGATCTTTTATTCCAGCAGAATGTTGGTGTGCCCGAACATGACTACCATCAATAAAAACCCATTCCATATCAGCACTTGAAGAAATTAATTTAAATATTTTCATTAACTTATCATTTTTACACCAACGATTATATTTTTTAAAGATTGAGTTATACGAACCAAATTCTTTAGGCAAATCACGCCATGGGCAGCCTGTTCTTATTCTATAAAGTATTGCTTCGACAAAATTTCTCAAATTAGATTTGAAATAGATATCAAAATTTCGGAAAATAGAAAGTAACTTAGACCAGTGTTGATCATTCAGCATTGTACGAGGCATAGCGAGAAGTAAATTTAGTTTGGCGATTAAATTTTACTTTCTCGCTATTTTTTTGAACAGTAAATGTCAACAGACCCTATTAATCAAAAATTAAAAGGCATAAAAATGGCAGTTTTCAGCTGATCTTTTTGCACAAGCCTTATCATTATTGGGTTCATTTGGGGTAATCTCCTCCATTGTCTAGACTGGAGACATAACTTTGGTCTCAGGATTTTGCTTTATAAATCATCTTATTTATTACTTGATTGTTTCCAAAAGGCTTTGTATAAAGAATTCAGTAGCTTTTACTAAAGCATATTGTTCTTATGCGTTTGATCAGTCATAATTTGCATAAGCAATATTCAATTCAATGCAAATCTATTGAATTTGCTATAAATCAAAATACAAATCCATCCCAATTTATGTTTTCTCATTCCTTTCGGATGGACAAATAGGATAGTTTTTTAAAATGACTCAGCAAGCACAGACCATTCAAGGTTCCATAGTCGCAATCGTCACCCCTATGTTTGAAGATGGCAGCGTAGATTGGAAGGGTCTCGAGAAGCTGGTTGAATGGCACATTGCAGAGGGCACCAACAGTATTGTCGCCGTTGGAACAACAGGCGAAGCCTCTACTCTCAGTATGAGTGAACACACCCAGGTGATCAAAGAAATCATTCGTGTGGCCAACAAACGTATTCCTATTATTGCCGGCACAGGTGCGAACTCGACCCGTGAAGCGATCGAACTGACCCGCGAAGCCAAAGAGCTAGGGGCAGATGCCGCTTTACTGGTAACGCCATATTATAACAAACCGACTCAGGAAGGCTTGTATCAGCATTATAAAGCTATTGCTGAAGCTGTTGACCTGCCACAGATTCTTTATAATGTTCCAGGCCGTACCGGTGTGGATATGGCCAATGAAACCGTGATTCGCCTGGCGGATATTCCACAAATTATCGGTATTAAAGATGCGACTGGCGATGTACCGCGCGGTGCTGAACTGCTACAAGGTCTTGTAGGCAAAGACATGACTGTTTATTCGGGTGATGATGCCACTGCATATCAGCTGATCGGTCATGGTGCCAAAGGTAATATCTCGGTCACAGCGAATGTGGCTCCGAAAGCTATGAGCGAAGTGTGTGCTGCCGCCATTGCCGGTGATGCAACCACAGCTGAACAGTTAAATGCTCAGGTTGCAAATTTACACAATATTTTATTTTGCGAATCGAACCCAATTCCTGTGAAATGGGCACTCCATGACATGGGCTTAATTGGTACGGGTATTCGCCTTCCATTAACACCACTTGCAGAACAATATCGCGCTCCGCTTCATGAAGCACTGGTCGAAGCGGGCGTTATTAAATAAAAGAGCACAAGATTATGCAATTACGTTTAGGACTTAGCCTTACACTTTCAGTATTCAGTTTGGCAGGTTGTAGTTCAATGGCCTTTAATAACGGCACTTTAGACTATAAAGAGACTACTACCCTGGAAGCTTTACAATATCCTGAAGGCGCCATGGTTCGTCCTGCAACGCCATTGTATCCTGCTCCAACAGTTGATCCGCTTGCAATTGAACATGCACCGAAGCTTGAAAACCAGCGTGGCAACCGTTTTGCCTTGCCACGCCCACAAGCCCAGACTGAAAACTCAAATACAGCTGATCTAACCGAAACCAATACAGTGGGTCAACCACAGTTGGTCACTGACGGAAATCTTAATCCGCTGCTTAAAATTGAGGGAAATTCTGCTACAATTTGGCAATATACACTTGCCACCCTCAGCAGTCTGAATCATAGCATCGTTGCGCAGAGCAAAAATCGTTACGAAGTCACGATTAAGGTCGACCAGCAGACCTATGTATTAAGATTATCTTCTGTCGGTTCGAGTAATAACCTTGCTGTGTTCAATGCCGATAACAGTTTTGCCGACCGTGAAAAAGCTGCAGAACTGCTCAACCAGATTTACCAAAATTGGCCAGCCTAGACATTTCTAGGCATTTTTTTTTGTAAAAGGTTCCCTCATGTTAAAACAAACCTTGCTCTATACTGGTAAAGCGAAATCTGTCTACACCACAGACAGTTCAGACCATCTGATTTTAGTCTTTCGCGATGATGCCTCAGCATTCAATGGCGAAAAAATTGAGCAACTAGATCGTAAAGGCAAGGTGAACAACCGTTTTAACGCCTTCATCATGGAAAAACTGGCAGAAGCGGGAATTGAGACCCACTTTGAAAAGCTACTGACTCCAAATGAAGTGCTGGTGAAAAAACTGGATATGATCCCGGTTGAATGTGTGATCCGTAACTATGCAGCAGGTTCTTTATGCCGCCGCCTGGGTGTGGAAGAAGGCAAGGAACTGACTCCTCCAACATTTGAATTGTTCTTTAAAGATGATGCGCTTGGCGATCCAATGGTCAATGAATCACAAGCCATTGCTTTAGGTTGGGCAACTGCTGAACAATTGGCGAAAATGAAAGAATTGACTTACCAAGTGAACGACGTGCTTAAAGCATTGTTTGACGCAGGTAACATGATTCTGGTCGATTTCAAACTTGAATTTGGTGTGTTCCACGACCGTATCGTACTTGGTGATGAATTCTCTCCAGACGGTTGCCGTCTATGGGACAAAGACACCAAGAAAAAACTGGATAAAGACCGTTTCCGTCAAGGTTTAGGCGGCGTGGTTGAAGCCTATGAAGAAGTGGCTGGCCGTTTAGGTATCAACCTGGACAACATCTAATCTGGAAATGCGCAGATTCGAAAAAACCGAGCTTTTTAGCTCGGTTTTTTTATTTCCGGTTTTTAATCGGAAAAATAAATTTTTATTATTAAAATGATCGTTTTTACATCAAAAACTATCTGCATTAATATTATCTCATACCAGGCAAATCAGTGAATTGATGCACTTAGCTCCATATTTGCCGACCAGATTTTTCCTCTACCCTCTAGGATGTTATCTCCCTCAAAAAACATCCTACTTTCAGCCCAATTCACCTTGAATTGGGCTTTTTTTACTCTGTTCAATTAGTTGAGATACCCAGCTTTATTGCTACTGTTGTTGCTGTTGCCAACGGCGTTGCTGTAAACGCTCCCCTTCAACTTCACGTTTATTACGTGCTGATTCATACAGTTTGGTATTTTTCAATTCTGGCGGCATATATTCTTGCAGCACAAAATGCTCAGGATAATTATGCGGATACAGATAATCCACGCCATAGCCCTGTTCTTTCATCAGTTTGGTCGGTGCATTCCTTAAGTGCAAAGGCACTGGCAGATTTGAGGTTTTATCTGCGAGTTCCATCGCCTTGTTAATCGCCAGATAGGTACTATTACTTTTGGCACTGGTCGCTAGATAAACCGTACATTGTCCCAAAATAATCCTGCATTCCGGCATGCCTACGGCTTGCACAGAACGGAAACATTCACCAGCCAATAGCAAAGCATTTGGATTGGAGTTGCCGATATCTTCGGATGCGGCAATCAACATGCGCCGTGCAATGAATACCGGATCTTCACCGCCTTTGAGCATGCGTGCCATCCAGTACAGGGCCGCATCTGGGTCACTGCCGCGAATTGATTTAATAAAGGCCGAAACTAAATCATAGTGCTGCTCACCAGACTTGTCATAGCGGGCAATATTTTGCTGTGCCACTTTCACCACCACCGCATTGGTAATGATATTTTCCATATCCGCTTCAAAGGTACTGGCAATCAGATCCAGTAAATTCAGCGCCTTGCGGGCATCTCCTGCCGCGAACTGGATCAGGGCATCAAATTCTTCAATCAGGATATGTCTTTCCTGTAAGAAAGAGTCATTTTGCAAGGCTTGCGTCAACAAAGTCTGAATCGATTCAGCACTCAATGCATTCAGGCTATACACCTGACAACGTGATAACAAAGCACTATTCACTTCGAAAGACGGGTTTTCGGTGGTGGCGCCAATCAGGGTAATTTTGCCTTTCTCGACCGCATTTAATAATGCATCCTGCTGGGATTTATTAAAACGGTGAATTTCGTCAATAAACACCACTGGCGTCAGCAAATCGCCACCTTCGGCAATGATTTCACGTAGCTCTTTCACGCCGGTATTCAGGGCAGACAGACTGATAAAAGGCCGGTCTACCGCTTGAGCCAATAATAAGGCAATGGTAGTTTTGCCGACCCCGGGAGGTCCCCAAAAAATGATCGAAGGCAGATGCCCCTGATCAATCATCTGGCGTAAGGGCGCATGTTCTCCCAGCAAATGTTCCTGCCCGATAATCTGTGTAAGGTCGCGTGGCCGTAAGCGTTCTGGAAGCGGGATATGACTATCTGACATGTTATTATTGGCTCAAACTAAATTCTGATCTCATTCTAACATCAGCAGTTTTGATTCCAAGAATGCAAACATCAAGCATAAAAAATTAATTTATGTAGATATCCTCTATTTTTTTAATTCTGAATGAATTAATCTCTATAAAAGCGAATAATTTGAACATGATTAATTGTGAATTAATTACAGTGTAATTTTCATATTGTTTATTCTAATTAAAAGAAACTTATCTCGCCCCTTGGGCACTTTTGGGTTGTAGTGGTGAATGCATGAAGCATGATAAATTTGAACAGGGAGCTGTGAGTCGGTCTAAGCCACTGACGTCATCATCACTGATTGCACCCCACGTTCACTTGTCTGAATCGGTTTTGTTAAAAAATCTGATCGATGCCTTACCGCAACCCTTGTGGGTCAGCAACAAAAAACATCTGCAATATTTTAACGATGCCTTGACTGATTATCTTGGCGTGAACCTGAATGAACAGGGTCATCCGCAATGGCAGAGCTTTATTCATGCAGAAGACTTGCAGCTGTTTTTAGCGCAGTGGCATGCTGCGCTGGATCAGCATCAGAACTTTGAAACCCAGTGCCGGATTAAACGCAGTGATACCCATTATCGCATGTGTACCCTAGCGGTAAAATTTCATCATGAACCTGAACATTTGCTGCAATGGGCCGTTTCCCTGACTGATGTGCATGATTATTTTGAAATCCAACAGCAACTTTCTCAGATTGTTTCAACCCAGGAAAACATGTTGGATGCCAGCGCAGACTGCATCAACATTATCAGTCCTGAAGGCGAGATTCAGCATAGCAACCAAGCTGGCTGTCTCGCACAAGCAAATGAGACCGCAGAACAAGATCAGGACCGTTCATTGTGCTGGTTAAATCGCTTAACCCCTGAAGCCCGAAAATCCGGGCAACGTGCTTTGAAACAGGCAGCCCAAGGCTTAAACAGCCGTTTCTCCAGCAAAATCCAGATCAAAGATCAATCGATCCAATATTGGGATCATCTGCTCACCCCGATTCTGGATCAGCAGAATATTACTCAAAATATCCTCTGTGTATCACGTAATATCAGTCAGCAAAAAATTGCAGAAACGCGTTTAAAAGAAGTAATTAAACGGGATGAACTCACCGGCCTGTATAATCGTAGTACCTTCTATAAAACCTTTAAGCAGGTGCTTTTAAAGGCCAAACAACAGCAGACCATGGCGGGTTTACTGCTGATTGATCTGGACTATTTCCGGCATATTAATGACACCTTGGGCCATATTGCCGGCGATCATCTGCTACATGTCTTGGGCAAACGTTTCCAGACCTGCTTCGGGCCAAATACCATCATCGCCCGTTTGGGTGGCGATGAATTTGCCGTACTGGTCAAAAATCTGGAAAGTGAAGAGCAGCTGCTGGCAACGGCGCAAATGGCCTATGCCCAGCTGGATCAGCCCATCAATTATGTCGGCAATAGCATCAGCAGTGCCATGAGTATTGGCTGTGCCATCTATCCACGTGATGCATTGAATACCTCTAATCTGCTGAAATGTGCTGATATCGCCTTAAATGACCTGAAAAATAGTGGTCGTGGTGGCATCCGCATGTTTAATCAGGAAATGTGTGGGTCACTGGAAAATATAACCAAGCAGCTGACTCTGGCTCGCAAGATTATTCTGGCCGATCAGATCATTCCCTATTACCAACCTAAAGTACGTCTTTCTGATGGTGCAGTGATTGGTTTCGAAGCACTATTACGCTGGCAAGATCAGAATCAGAACATTCAGTTACCTTCCGAAATTTTTGCTGCCTTTCAGGACTATGAGCTGGCCTCACGCATCAGTGAGACCATGCAACTGAAAGTCTTTGCAGATATGAGTCGCTGGCAGGCACAAGGTCTGGATCTGTTACCGATTTCCATCAATGCTGCACCGGTCGAATTCCTGCGCGATGACTATGCCGAAAAACTGTTGGCACGCCTGTCCAATTTCGATATTCCGGCCCACAAAGTTGAACTGGAAATTACCGAACAGAGCCTGTCCGAGCATGGTGCCAATTATGTGGTTCGCGCCCTCAACCTGCTGAAACAGGCTGGAATCCAGATTTCGCTGGATGATTTCGGTACTGGACATTCTTCGCTGACTCGCTTGCAGGACTATCCGGTCGATTGCATCAAGATTGACCGCAACTTTGTAGAACGCATGAACAGTGACCCGTCTGCCCTGGCTATTGTCAAAGCCATTACTCAGATAGGCTCTAGTATTGCACTGGATGTTCTGGTGGAAGGAATCGAGAATACAGAACAGCTGGATACCCTGATCCATTGTGACTGTCAGATAGGACAAGGATTCTATTTCTATCGCCCGATGGCCGGTGCTTCGGCTCAGGCTCTACTCCATCCAGCAGATCAATAAACGCATCACGCAGGCCGATTTAACGCACCCAACGTACGATATAGTCTTCGATGTCATCTTCATGAATGTCGCTTTCACTCAGGCAGCGCCCTGCTGCCGACTTACGTGCCTGAATCACACTTTCCCGTGAACCGCTGATCAGATAATGCCAGGATGGCAGGCTTTTGCCCTGCTCTACCCGGCGATAGGCACAACTCGAAGGCAACCAGTGAATCGTTTCCAGCTTCTCTGGCGTGAGCTGAATACAGTCCGGCACATATTGCAAACGATCCGAATAATTGGAACAACGCGCAGTGCTACAATCCAGTAATTTGCAGGCCACTTTGGTATATGCGACTTCCTGAGTATCTTCATCTTCCAGCTTAATCAGACAACATAATCCGCAACCATCACACAAGGCCTCCCACTCGACTTGTGTCAGTTCAGCAAGTGAATAGTTTTTCCAGAATTCGGGACGTAAAGTATCGCTCATGATCAGGTCGGCACATTCAAAAATCAGCTTATTATAGCAGCCCGAACCCTGCAGACCTACCGCCTCAAATTCTTATTACTATCACGTAAACTATTGTTAAATCATAGACAGTTCATCAACAAAACACTAACAGTCGCTGGAATCGTTTATTTCTATACTAAATTTGAAAATAAAAACACATGGAGAATATATATGTTTCGCTGGGCTATTATTTTTGCTGTTATTGCATTAATTGCGAGTCTACTTGGTTTCGGTGGCGTCGCAGGCTTGTCTAAGGATTTTGCAATTATCTTGTTAGTAATTGCGGTGATTCTTGCGATCGTTGGTTTTCTTTCGCGCGGCAAGGTCTAGATTTACGCTAGACCTGTTCAAAGCAAGTGTTAGCTTTCAAAAAACAAGAGCCTTCTGGCTCTTGTTTTTTTATGGGTATTTTAATGATCTATTTTGATCAAAAATACTTCTTTCAATATGAACTTAAGGTTTTAAATGACGTGGTCTAAAACCCGCTACCAGCAAGGCTGCAACGTACGCCACCACACCCACAACACATAAGATCAATACTTCTAAAACACGCATCCATTGTGATACATCTGCGTTATACCAGCTTAGGGCATAGGCCAGAGCCGCAATCATCACCACATTGGCAAACATGAATTGCAGGAAGATTTTTTTCCAGTGCGAACCAAAACGGAAAATATCACGCTTATGCAGATAATAATAAAGCAAACCGGCATTGACCATGGCTGAACCCGTCGATGCCAACGCAAGGGCCATATGCTCTGCTTCCCAGTCAATCAGCTTGAAGAAACCGATAAAGATCACGTTCAGAATCGCATTGGCCGCCACAGCCATCAGACCGACCCGCACCGGGGTTCTGGTATCCTGCTTTGCATAAAAACCGGGTGCAAAGACTTTAATCAACATAAAGGCAATCACACCACCGCTCATACATTGCAGCGCCAAAGCCGTCATCTGGGTATCTTCAAAGGTGAATTGGCCACGTTCAAACAGGGCCTGAATAATCGGGGTCGACAGCATAAACAGTGCAATACTGGCGGGTAGGCCTGCCATCACAATGACTTTAGCTGCCCAGTCCATCATGCCACGGAATTTTTCTGGGTTCTGTTCAGTATGCCGTGCCGATAACGACGGCAAAATCACGGTACCAATTGCAACACCGATCAGACCCAGTGGCAATTCGGTCATACGCTCGGCACTATACAGCCAGGACACCGAACCATCCTGCATGAATGAGGCCCAGATGGTATTTAATAGCAGGTTAATTTGCGTGACAGATACACCAAATAATGCCGGCAGCATCAACTTCATGATGCGATCTACGCCTTCATGCTTGAAGTCAATTTTCGGTGGAATCAGCAGGTTTTTACGCCACAATTCAGGAATCTGGATGGCCAGCTGCAAAATACCGGCAATGATCACAGCCCAGCCCAGTGCCATAATCGGCTCGGCCATATAAGGCGTAAGCCAGAGCGCTCCGGCAATCATCGCTACATTCAGCAAGACCGGTGCAAATGCCGGGGTACTGAAAGAACCATAACTGTTCAGAATACTGCTGGCAAAAGCCGTCAGTGACATGAACAGCAAATAAGGAATGGTCAGGCGAAACATGTCGGTCGCCAGGGCGAATTTTTCAGGATCGCTATGAAAACCGGGCGCATAGACATACATAATCAATGGCGCAGCAATGATCGCGACCATGGTCAACGTGGTCATGACCGTGGCCAGACAGCCAAATACCCGGCTGATCAGGATCTGGACTTCAGTATGCGTGCGACTGGTCTTATATTCGGTCAGTACCGGAATAAACGCCTGTGAAAATGCGCCTTCGGCAAATAAACGCCTGAAAAAGTTTGGAATACGAAATGCGACTACGAAGGTATCGAAGTCTTTACCAGCACCAAAGACATTCAGTAAAACAATATCTCGAACCAATCCCAGTACGCGTGACAACATGGTCATCGCACTGACAATGACGGTCGAACGCCAAAGCGCCATCCTATTCACCTAATGTATAAATTTGTGGCTATTGTAATGAAACTTTTGTCAGAAGTTCATTGCTTAATTTCATCGCTCAAGCGAGCTTGAGGTGTTTTTATAATGCTGTAACTGTGTACGAAAATCAGCCCAGTTAAAATACGGCCCTGGATCAGTCTTGCGACCCGGTGCAATATCCGAATGTCCGGCAATATGCTGCTGAATCTTAGAATAATGCTGTTGCAGACAGGCCGTGACTTTTACCAAGGCCTGATATTGTTCAGCTGCAAAAGGCAAGTCATCACTGCCTTCCAGTTCGATCCCGATCGAATAATCATTACATTCTTTTTTGCCCAAATAGCTCGAGCGGCCGGCATGCCAGGCACGGTCATTGAAATTAACAAATTGCAGTACTTCTCCCGTTCTTAAAATTAGCAGATGGGTCGACACCTGCATCCCTTCAATGGTTTGAAAATAAGGATGTACGGACCAGTCCAGCTGATTCTGAAAAAACTGTTCAATATAACCACCGCCAAACTGTGAAGGTGGCAGGCTGATATTGTGAATCACCAGCAATTGAATCTCGGTCTGTTCTGGCCGCTGATTAAAATTGGGAGACGGGATTTGACGTGCACCGATTAGTTGCCCGTCCTTGACCTGAAACTCAGCTGCCTGTTGCATAAAACCGTTCTCCCCAAAAATAAAATCTGCAAGATCAGCATTGCAGCCGGCTTCATGCTAAAACTTTCAAGGAGAAATCTCAATTCATCCCAGCAAACTGGATGAAAAATCGCTCATCTTTTATGTAACGGTGCTAAGATAAGGCGCAATTTTCACGGCTTAAAAAAGATACGGAAATACTCATGCGCATATCTCAAGCTTTGCTAGACCAGTCCATTCAGATCAATATTCAACAAGCACTTTCAGAAGATATCGGTGAAGGCGATATTACCGCCCTGCTGACTCCTGAAGATGAACAGGCCACTGCCACTATCATTAGCCGTGAAGACATGGTTTTGGCCGGCCAGCCTTGGGTAAATGCCTTGATTCAGGCCTATGATCCAAGTATTGAAGTGATCTGGCTGAAAAATGATGGCGATCATGTTCAAGCCAATCAAGCATTTTTAAAACTGGCCGGATCTGCACGTAGCTTACTCACCGTGGAGCGCCCTGCGCTAAACTTTGTCCAGACGCTGTCTGCGGTTGCGACTAAAACCGCCCACTATGTCAAAGAGCTGCAAGGTTTAAACACCAAATTATTAGATACTCGTAAAACGCTTCCGGGTCTGCGTATCGCACAAAAATATGCCGTGGCCATTGGCGGTGGCCAGAATCACCGTTTGGGCCTGTTTGATGCCTTCTTGATTAAAGAAAATCATATTATGGCAGCGGGTGGCATTGCGCAGGCGATTGCCAAGGCCCATCAAATTGCACCGGGTAAGCCTGTCGAAGTTGAAGTCGAAACCTGGGATGAGCTGAATCAGGCACTCGAAGCCCATGCTGATATTGTGATGCTGGATAATTTCAGTCAGCAGCAGATGATCGACGCGGTGCAACATGTGGCCGGTCGCTGCAAACTGGAAGCCTCAGGTAATATCACCATTGATAATTTACGTGAAGTCGCGAGTACCGGAGTAGATTATATTTCCATGGGCGTGCTGACCAAAGATCTCAAAGCCATTGATCTGTCGATGCGTTTCAATGCTTAAGCCTAGATGGGATAGATGACCGTAGAGGGTGCGAAGCACCCTTTTTTTATTTTTAGAAATTTTTTTTGCGTATATTTTGCTCAATTTTCTATTTTAGACCTTAATCATCATCGTCATCCCGATTACCTCGGCGATCGCGGTCATCATCGTCACCATCACGGTCGTTATATCTTCCGTTATCCTCATCACGATCCTGATTTAACACTGAACGCTCGTCATCTTCACGATTATTGCCCCAGTCACAGGCAGTTAATCCAAACACGCCCAGCAATGAAATTGCACAAAGCCACTGTTTCATGTCGCATTCCTCATTGTGTTCTCATCTGATCCAATATCGATGCAAAACCGGTTCAGATATAGCCGATTCATGTCGACTTTTTGTCAGGAAGTTTTGTAATGTAGTTTTTGAATACAGGTGCAGAGTGAAATTTCAGGCATAAAAAAACGCATCCAGAGATGCGTTTTTCAGCATGGAATAGATTACCAACCTAAAGCTTCTTGCTGTTTTTTCACCAATTCCTGAATGCCTTTCTCGGCCATTTCCAGCATGGCATTCGATTGTGCACGGGTAAATGGCTTATCTTCTGCAGTGCCTTGAATTTCAATAAATTCACCGGCCTGAGTCATCACCACGTTCAAATCGGTTTGACAGTTTGAATCTTCTTCATAGCAAAGATCCAGTAATACTTCATCTTTGAAAATACCCACAGAAACCGCAGCCACCAAACCTTTTAATGGATCATGTTTGATTTTCTTTCTTTCCAGCAAGACGTTCATGGCATCGACCAAAGCCACCGCAGCACCAGTAATCGCTGCAGTACGGGTGCCGCCATCAGCCTGAATTACGTCACAGTCGATAGTAATGGTATTTTCACCCAGCTTTTTCAGATCGACCATTGAGCGCAAGCTACGACCAATCAGACGCTGAATTTCCTGAGTACGGCCACTCTGTTTGCCACGTGCCGCTTCACGGTCACTACGGGTATGAGTTGAACGTGGCAACATGCCATATTCAGCAGTCACCCAGCCTTGGCCCTGACCTTTGAGGAAACGCGGTACAGAACTATCCACACTGGCAGTACAGAGTACTTTGGTATGACCAAATTCAACCAATACAGAGCCTTCCGCATAACGTGTATAGTTACGGGTAATTTTCACTTCACGTAATTGATCTAATGCTCGCTGGTCGATACGCATAATAAGTCCTGTATGGGTTCAAAATAATTGCGGCTCAGTATAGCAGAAGCCTTTGCCAAGATTAGGCAGCCTGGTGATTCATTTACAAAATCAATGCATCAGCTCGCTACGAGATGTCAAAATTCTGCCGATCTGTGGCACTACGATTTGATTTAATTTTTGCTAGACTAAAACTCCCTATGAGGGAAGCCAGTGACAGGAAACCCATTTATGTCCTTACGTGAAGATCGCAAGCAGCAAAGTCATCAGGCACTACTCGATGCGACACTAGCATTCAGCAGTCAGGGCCGCGCTTTCAGCACGATCAGCCTACGTGAAGTCGCGAATGCAGTCGGAGTAGTACCGACGGCGTTCTATCGGCACTTTCAGGATATGAACCAGTTGGGTCTGGAATTGCTGGATCAGGTTGCGATTCATATCAAGGGTGTACTCAATCAGCTGGGGCAGGCTTATCTGTATCAGCCGAATACTCGAACCCACACCGGGCTTGAGCTCTTCTTTCAGGCCGTCGAATATCATCCTGAACCCTGGATTTTTTTTGTGGCAGAACGTTGGGGCGGTTCGGACGTGTTACGTGTCGGCATTGAACGGGAAATTCATTTTCTGGCTGAAGATGTCATGCATGAACTGGCCAAGATGCAATCTACCCGACATATTCAGGCATCACAGGACTTGCAGGCTCTGGCACAGATGCTGATTGAACTGTCCCTGAACTGGGCCATGGGCTGGATTCATCTGCAGCATCAGGTTGATCCAGAGCTGCGCCGCGCTCAATCCAATGCCTTTAAAACCCAAAGCGTGCTACAGATGCAGCTCTTGCTACGTGGCATTTTGCACTGGTACTGGCGACCTGCCAAAACAGTTGAAACCGCAAGCCCTGTGCTCAATGAAGCGGTCATTCCCCCTGCCTAAATAAAAAAACCTGCATCATGATGCAGGTTTTTTTTACTGATCGTCAGTTCAGACTTATTTGGCTTTACGCTCTTTCTCGATCAGGTAATTCACCACCTGAATGACTTTGGCATCATTACCCTGCACAATATATTTACCATTCACGGTCACTGCCGGAACACCACTTAACTGATACTGAGCAGCCAGATTTTTGGCTTGGGCAATTTTCGAAGTGATCGGGAAAGATTTATAAGTGCTGTTAAATTTCGCTTCAGGAATACCATAGCGGGTATAGAACTTGGCCAATTGCGCCTGTTCTAAAATTGGACGTTGCTTATCATGAATATCATGGAATAATTGTAAATGTGCTTTTTGACGCACACCCAATGCTTCAGACACATAATAAGCACGCGCTGCCTGCTCCCAGAGTGGATTCATTGCAGCCGGCGTACGTACAAAACGTACATCTTTTGGTAATTTTTTCAACCAGCCCTGCATATGTGGTTCAAGCGCGAAACAGTGACCACAGCCGTACCAGAAGAATTCACGTACCTCAATTCTGCCCGGTTTTTCGACTTTGACTGGTTTTGCAACCACCTGATAGTCCTGACCTGCCACAAAATTGGCCATAGCATTGCCTGAAAAGGCCAAAACAGATGCGGCAACAGCGCCTAAAAGGAATTTTTTCATTCGGATTATCGTCCTCTAAATCATTATGCTTAGTTTATGTGTTCACTATAAATCAATTATGCCGGTTTCGTTTTCATTCTGTGAACTTTTTTGCTGCTTTTATCGCTTTTTCTGCCAGAATCGCTACACTAAACCATCGAACTGATTTTCAAGGTTTTAAATCAGTTTCTCTGGCCATTCGGCACATATATATTTTTAGCTAATCATGACTGATTGAGGTGACACCGATGTCGCAATTGAATGTTGATCCACAAGAAATTGCCAAGTTTGAAGCATTTGCAGCTATATGGTGGGATCAGCATTCCGAGTTCCGCCCCTTGCACATGATTAATCCACTGCGTTTAAACTGGATTGATGAACATGCCGAAGGCCTGAGCGGCAAAAAAGTGCTGGATGTCGGCTGTGGTGGCGGTATTCTGGCCGAAAGCATGGCGCGACGCGGTGCCGATGTACTCGGGATTGATATGGGCGCAGCCCCTTTAAATGTGGCACGCATCCATGCCGAACAGGAAGGTGTGAACAATATTGAATATCGTCAGGTGCCGGTTGAGCAACTGGCAGACGAACAGGCTGGCCAATATGACATCGTGACCTGCATGGAAATGCTAGAGCATGTGCCAGATCCGGCATCGATTATTCAGGCCTGTCACAAGCTGGTCAAGCCAGGTGGTCATGTATTCTTCTCGACCATTAACCGTAATCCAAAGTCCTATTTATTTGCGATTATCGGGGCAGAATATGTCTTGCGCATGCTGGCCAAAGGCACCCATGATTACAGCAAATTTATCAAGCCGTCTGAACTGGCACATGATATTCGTAACGCGGGTTTAAAGCTCAAAGACATGACCGGTCTGCACTATAATCCGCTGACCAAGCGTTATTGGCTGGCACCGAATGTTGATGTGAACTACATGGTTTATACCGTGAAAGATAGCGCAGCAGAGACCACAGCATGAAAGCCGTTTTATTTGACCTAGATGGAACCCTGATTGATACCGCTGCCGATTTTATCCGAATTATCCAGCAGATGTGCCGTGAAGAAGGCCGCCCACTGGTTGCACCCGAGCTGATTCGTACCCAGGTCTCCGAAGGCGCTCGCGCTATGGTGAAACTGGTTTATCCGGAACTGCAACTAGAAGATCCGGTCTTTCTGCAACACCGTCAGCGCTTTCTGGACATGTACGGCGCAGATATTGCGGTCGATACCGATCTGTTTGACGGCATGTATCCTTTGTTGGAACAGCTAGAGGAAAATGACATTCCTTGGGGGATCGTGACCAATAAACCGCGCTGGCTCAGTGAGGCTTTACTGCAAGCACTGAACTTGAGTGAACGCTGTGCGGTGTTGGTATGTCCAGAAGATGTCACCCGCACCAAACCTGATCCTGAACCGATGTATCTGGCAGCCAAGCAACTGAATCTTGCCGCGGAAGACTGTATCTATGTCGGAGATCATCCCCGAGATATTGATGCCGGCCGTCATGCCCAGATGCTGACCATTCTGGCTGCTTATGGTTATTTGCCGTTGCAATACAAAGACGATTTAAACACCTGGCAGGCCGACCATATCGTGCATACTGTGCCAGAATTACATCAATTGATTCAGACACTGGTACTGAAGCAGCATACTGCGGTATCTTGAACGCTTAACACTAAATAATAAGAAGTGAGGAGGTAGATAATGAAATATTCAGCATATCAACCTCGCCCCGATCTGCTCAAGGATCGTATCATCCTAATCACAGGTGCGGGCGATGGCATTGGACGTGCAGCAGCAATCAGTTATGCCTTGCATGGCGCAACTGTGGTGCTGCATGGGCGTACCTTAAACAAGCTCGAAGTCATTTATGATGAAATTGAAAGTTTGGGTGCGCCGCAACCTGCCATCTTGCCGCTACAACTATCGAGTGCGTCAGAACGTGATTATGAGCTTTTGCTCGATACGCTAGACCGTCAGTTTGGTCGTCTGGACGGCATTCTGCACAATGCCGGCATTTTAGGCGAACGGGTTCCCTTGGCGGATTATCCAGTCAATGTCTGGGATGATGTGATGGCGGTCAATCTGCGTGCACCCTTTGTCATGACCCAAGCGCTGTTACCGTTATTATCCAAATCTGAACATGCTTCTGTGGTTTTTGCCAGCTCAGGTGTAGGCCGCGAAGCCCGCGAACGCTGGGGTGCCTATTCGGTTTCTAAAATTGCTATTGAAGCGGTAAGCCAGTTATTTGCCAAAGAGCAGGTACATCCAAATATCCGTTATAACTGCATCAATCCCGGGGCAACGCGAACTGCCATGCGCGCCAAGGCCTATCCGAATGAAGATCCGAAAACCCTACCTACCCCCGATTCAATCATGCCGGCTTATCTATATTTGATGGGCGATGACAGCCTGCATATGAATGGCCAGAGTATTGACGCACAGGATTAAATTATTCTGTCTGTCATTCAGGGAGCAATTGCTCCCTTTTTATTTCGGTTTTAGTCGCATTCAGCGCGTAAATCTTGGCTAACTTCACCCCGCTCGCATTGAGTTTCACTAAAATAACAGCATACTAAGCCCCACTATATTTCACTCGAGTGCATCATGACTGAATTAAACAATATTACGGTGACCCATTTAGACGATGGCATGGTGTCGCTGCTGATTGATCAACAGCCTATTTCAGAGAAATACGGCACCAAGTTTGAAGCCAGTATCGTGGATGACATCAAAGCACTCGAAAATGCTCAGAAACTCAAATTGTTCGAGCAATTTGTATTTTCACATCAGGATCTGAATTTTGAACATGCCTATTATTATGTGACTGGCATTGAAAAATTAGACGACAGTTATCGTCTGGCCAAGCATTTTGTTTATCGCATTAAAATTGAAGGTCAGCCAGAAATCGAACATGTCATCAGCAATCAGGGCAAAGCCATGACGGCCGAGGATGTACGTGCCTTTATTCAGGCGCATGTGCAGAAATCACTCAACGATTATACTGACCTGAACTACGCTTATTAAAAGTCGGGTCATTGAATAATCTTGGGCACTTTTCGATAAAGTGCCCTTTTTTTCTTAAAATCCTGCAAAAAATAACAATAAATCGGATTTACATATTAAATATATAAAATTATACGGTTTTCCAAATTAAACTGATTGGACTATGCTTTCTTGAATCACAGATAGATCAAATCAGGAGCGCAGCATGGCTGACCAAAAACGTAAAATTGAAACAATTCACCGGATTGAACAGTTGCAGTTATCTGAAGCATTGATTGTGGCACTCGATGACGCCCTACAAGCTGAATCCGTGGCTGACGCGATTCAGTCCTTACAAGGTTTGGCAGAGCAATGGAATTAATCTCAAACTAAACCGGCAAAATTCTTTGTCGTTTCATTAAATCATGAACTTTTTTCTCGCTGACTCAATGCTGTTTTTTTGAGCTAAATCATCGATTTTCGCTTGCATGTTGGCCCTTGCTTTGATGAGATAAGGACATGGCTCGGTAGGCTACTTTATAGAAGTGATGCCGTCGCATATAGTCATATAAAAACATGACATCATCATAATATCTCTGCATTTGTTATAAAAATTGTGCCTGTTCTTCACAGTTTCTCTGCAATTTTTCCGTACATTAGGCACTGTAGAAGATGAACAATTTAATGAGGGTTCAACATGAAAAAGGTTTTGGTGGCACTGGCAATTTCTTGCAGTACATTCATGCTGAGCAATGTCGTCATCGCTGCCCCTCATTTCAATGATGAATCCCGTATGGATTCACGTCATGGTCATGACAAGAAGAAAGCCCGTGAGTTCCGAGAGGAAGATCAGCAGGATAACCGCCGTATGCGTGAAGAACGCGGGGTGAAACGCCTGCAACAGTTACGCTGGCAGCCGGGTTATGTGATGCCGCAGCATTATCGTGGCAATGGCTATAAAGTTGAATATAAAGACCATCGCCTGCCTCGACCTGACCGCAAGCAGCAATGGTACAAAGTCAATAATGACTATATTCTGGTGGATTCTGAAAACAACAGCATTATCCGGATTGTGGGTGACTAGTTCATAAGTGCATTCAAATTTAATCTTCTTTAAGGCCCAACGATGTTTGGGCTTTTTTATTTCACTGGCTGAAAATTTTTAACCCAAAATCTCGCGGCTTTTCCAGTTTTCAAACTGCGTGATTCATCTACTAAATTTCTTCATGAATTTAACAATTTAACTAAATAGCCCTCACGCTTTCTATGTACTTGTTCGCTAATTTAGTCTCATCGAAATTAGATATACATCTTAAGGTGAGAGCCATGAAAAAAGTCTTAACTACAATCGCGTTATCTCTAAGTGCTTTGTTAGCTACTTCTGCAATGGCAGCACCACAGCATGACTCGCGTTATGACCATAATCCGCATAAACCGGCGCCACACTGGAATGCCAAAGACAGCAAGAAATGGAATGACGACCGTCGCTGGAATGATGACCGCCGTCATAACAACCGTATGATCAATCCAAGCCGTGACTGGCGCGTAGGACAAACTTTACCTCGCCAATATGACAACAACCGTTTTGAAGTAAGTGATCGCGAAGCACGCCGTTTGCCAAATACCGGTCGTTTCCAGCAATGGTACAAGGTCAACAATGACTACGTTCTGGTCAATGAGCGTACCAACAAAATTGTACGCATCATTAACTAAGCTTTCTCCATTACTGCTCGTCTTGCAGACACCTGAAGTCCCCTTCAGGTGTTTTTTTATATCTGCACTTCCACTTGCATTTTTTTTCATTAGAATCAAAGCTGGATCTTCAATCATTGAAATGGGCACAGCATGACTTCAGCAGAAACGTCACAAAGCACAACTTTGCAATATGTGCACTGGTTTCGCCATTCTGCGCCTTATATCAATGCGCACCGCAATAAAACCTTTGTAATCATGTTTGATGGCGAAGCCGTCTTAAATGATAACTTTCAGCATATTATTCACGATATTGCTTTATTACATTCTTTGGGCATTCGGCTGATTCTGGTACATGGTGCACGTCCGCAAATTAACCAGAATCTGGCTCAAAGCCAGATTACGACGCCTTTTTACCAGCAGCGTCGGGTCACCACACGTGAATCTTTAAGCTGCGTGATGAATGCCGTCGGTTCGATCCGCCTACAAATTGAAGCACTGCTGTCTATGGGACTGGCCAATTCGCCGATGTATGGCGCCCGGATTGATACCGTTTCAGGGAATTTTGTCACCGCCAAGCCGTATGGCATCCGCGATGGTATCGATTTTCAGTTGACCGGTGAAGTGCGCGCGGTCGATACTGACGCGATTCAGCGTCATCTGGATAGTCATAATATTGTGATGCTTGGCCCGACCGGTTATTCCACTACCGGAGAAGTCTTTAATCTGCTGGCTGAAGAAGTTGCTACCAAAACGGCGATTCGCCTCAAGGCAGATAAACTGATTTTTCTCGGTAAGCAGCATGGTCTGATGGACAGTAACGGCCAGCTCAAACGCGAAGTGACACCGCAACAGCTGGATGATTTTATTCCGGTCGAACAAGATGCGCTTGAAAGAGGACTACAATTGAAAGCCGCACAGGAAGCCTCAATGAACGGCGTACATCGGGTGCATCTGATTTCTTATGCCTATGATGGTGCCCTGCTGGAAGAGCTGTTCACCCGGGATGGTTCCGGAACTTTGGTCACCGATGCACATTATGAAGAAGTGCGGATGGCCGATATTCAGGATGTAGGGGGTCTGATCGGTTTGCTGCGTCCACTGGAAGAAGAAGGCATTCTGGTCTATCGTTCGCGTGAACGTCTGGAAAATGAAATCAACCAGTTTGCCGTAATCGAACGGGACGGCATGATTCTGGCCTGTGCCGCCCTTTATCCGATTCCGACGACGGGTGATGAATTGCGTTCTGCAGAAATTGCCTGTGTTGCGGTACATCCAAGTTATCGCAAGTCTAATCGGGGCAGCCAGATTCTGCATTATCTTGAAGAAAAAGCCAAAAGCATGCAGATTCAGCAGCTGTTTATTCTAACCACCCGCACCGCGCACTGGTTTCTGGAACAGGGCTTTGAACCGGCTTCAGTCGATGATTTGCCAGATGCCCGTCAGGCTTTTTATAATTATCAACGTAATTCAATTGTTTGCAAAAAGTCACTTTAAAGTGGCTTTTTCTTTCAGTGCTTTAGCTTAATTTCAGATAAAGATATCTGACAATCTCGATTTAAATTTTCAAATTCTATTACTGGTTTTTAGCTAAACATATCAACAGATCAGATTTAAAAAAATAACTATAAATTTCATAAGTTTGATTAATTTAAATATTAAATCTTCATTTTTATATAAATCACTTTTTCGCATAAGTTTTGCGCTTTTTTATTTATCTTTTTTCTTCATTAGAAATTCCTGAATAGTTATTTTTTTAGAAAAACAAAAACGATTAGCGTGTGTCTAAGTTTTCATTCACTAGTTTTTCACTTTCGGGAGTTTTGATTCATGCGCCAATCTCATGTTCAGTTTTTAGCAAAGACTGCAGTACTTGGTACTGCGATGGTGGGTGTCATGATGCTTTCAGGCTGCTCGAAAAAAGAAGAGACCATTACCCTGAATATCGGTTTCCAAAAATACGGCGTATTACCTATTTTAAAAGAACGCGGTACGCTGGAAACCAGCTTAAAACAGCAAGGGGTCAATGTGAAATGGGTAGAATTTCCGGCTGGCCCGCAATTGCTTGAAGGCCTGAATGTCGGCAGCATCTCTTTTGGTGAAGCCGGTGAAGCACCGCCGATTTTTGCCCAGGCGGCCAACTCAAATCTGGTCTATGTGGCCAATCAGCCGCAAGCACCTAAGGCCGAAGCCTTGATTGTACCGAAAGATTCACCAATCCAGTCTATTCAGGATCTGAAAGGCAAACGGGTAGCCCTGAACAAAGGTTCAAATGTGCATTACCTGCTGTTAAAAGTTCTGGAAGCCAACAAGCTGACACTCGGTGATATTGAAGTGATTTATCTACCACCTTCCGATGCACGTGCTGCATTTGAACGTGGTGCAGTTGATGCCTGGGTCATCTGGGATCCGTTCTTTGCAGCTGCTGAACATCAGATTGGTGCGCGTGTCATTGCCAGCGGTGAAAATGTGGTGAGCAACCACCAATTCTATCTGGCAGATCGCAAGTTCGCAGAAAGCCATCCTCAGGTGGTACAGGCGGTTGTCAATGAACTAAACCTGACCACGGACTGGGTCGCAAAAAATCAGGACGCTGCCGCTCAGCTCCTGCAAAAACCGACAGGTCTAGCCGTCGATGTCTTAAAAACCTCTATTTCACGCATGGGCTTCGGTGTTAAACCTCTCAGCACTGACGTGATTCAAAAACAGCAACAAGTCGCCGATGCATTTTATGCGCAGCAGCTGATTCCACAAAAGCTGAATATTGATGCAGCAATTATTAAATAACAGCAGAATAATTCGAGAATAAAGATGAGTCATATAAAAACAGTTTCTTATATCAGCTTAGCGCTATTGAGCTTTAGTCTGACTGGCTGCCAGAAACAGGAACCACAGCAAACGGCTGCCGCAGAAACCACGTCAGCGCAACAAGTTAAAACCATTGCGATTGGCTTTCAGAAATCAGCCTTAAATCTGCTGGTGGCACGTGATGAAAAGCTGTTAGAACAACAATTTCCCAATGCCAAAATTGAATGGAAAGAGTTTCCGGCAGGCCCACAAATGCTGGAAGCCTTAGCAGTCGGTGCAGTGGATTATGGCTATGTGGGAAATACTCCGCCTATTTTTGCACAGGCGGCAGACAAAGCCCTGAGCTACGTGGCCTTTGAAAAAGTGGCGGGAAATTCTTTGGCCGTGGTCGTGCCGAAAGACAGTGCCATTCAAAATATTCAACAATTGAAAGGAAAACGGATCGCGGTGCAGAAAGGTTCAAGTGCCCATGAACTTCTGGCCAAAACCCTGGAAAAAGCCGGATTAAGCTGGTCAGAGATTCAAGCCGTCTGGCTTCCCCCTGCGGATGCACGTGCTGCTTTTGACAAAAAAGCCATTGATGCCTGGGCAATCTGGGATCCCTTCCTAGGTGCAGCCGAGTTCGACAGCAAGGTTAAGGTGCTGATTGAATCTAGTGACTTTCCACAAACCTACTCCTTTTATATCGGCAATCCCGAATTTATTCAGAAGCATCCGGATAGCCCCGGGAAGTTTATCCAGGCTTTAAATGCATCTGACCAGTGGATTCTTAAAAACCAGGCTGTAGCTCTAGATATTTATCAGAAAAGTACCGGTCTGAAACCGGATGTAGCGAAGATTGCATTTGAGCGTCGTCTTAAACCTTCGCCGGTACAACCATTAACGACGGAAGTGATCAAAGCTCAACAGAATATTGCCGATCTCTTCCAGCAGGTTCAACTGATTCCCAAAACCATCAGCGTCCAGCAACAGATCTGGTCGCCAGCGGCCACACATTGATGAGCAAACAAGATCATTTAATTTAAGGAATATTACATGAAAATTTTCTGGTTTATCCCCACTCATGGCGACAGTCGTTACTTAGGCACCAGCAAGGGCGCACGTGTTGTAGATCATGCCTACATGAAGCAGATTGCCGTTGCCGTGGATAATCTTGGTTATGAAGGTGTCCTGATTCCGACTGGCCGTTCTTGTGAAGATCCATGGTTAACTGCAGCCAGCCTGATTGATGCGACCAAAAAATTAAAATTCCTGGTGGCATTGCGTCCAGGCGTGACCACGCCGGCACTGGCTGCACGTATGGCCGCGACCTTTGACCGCTTGTCTAATGGCCGAGTACTGCTGAATCTGGTGACTGGCGGTGACGAGCAGGAGCTAAAAGGTGATGGCGTCTATGAAGATCACACAACCCGTTATAAAACGGCGACCGAATACACCACCATCTGGCGTGAAATTTTAAAACGCTCACATACCGGTGAAAGCTTTAGTTTCCATGGCGAACGCTTAAGTGTCGATGATGCAAAATTGCTGTATCCACCCATTCAGCAGCCGCATCCGCCTTTATGGTTTGGCGGCTCATCGGATGATGCCATTGAGCTGGCCACGGATCAGGTCGATACTTACTTGACCTGGGGCGAGCCACCGGCAGCAGTCAAAGAAAAAATTGCAGTGGTAAAAGCCAAGGCTGCAGCTAAAGGTCGTGAACTGAATTACGGGATCCGTTTACACGTGATCGTACGCGAAACCAATGAGCAGGCCTGGGCGGCGGCTGAAGAACTGATTCAATATGTGGATGATGCCACTATCGCTGCAGCCCAAGCCAAGTTCAAATCCATGGACTCGGTCGGTCAGCGCCGTATGGCAGAACTGCACAATGGCGATCGCAGCAAACTCGAAGTTTCTCCAAACCTCTGGGCAGGTGTGGGTCTGGTTCGTGGTGGTGCAGGTACGGCACTGGTCGGCGATCCGGAAACTGTCGCTGCACGTATCCAGGAATATGCCGATCTGGGGATCAGCACCTTTATTTTCTCAGGCTATCCACATCTGGAAGAATCCATCCGTTTTGCAGAACTGGTATTCCCTTTACTTCCACTGGAAACCCAGCAAAAACTCACTCAACCAAACTTGACCGGTCCATTTGGTGAAATCGTGGCGAACAACTACACACCGGACGAGAACAAGCAGGCTGAGAAAATTAAGGAGTCTGCTTAATGTCAAAAGTCGTTTCCGTTGAAACCCTGACCCCAAAGCAGGTTTCACGTGGAACAATTCTGGGGCAGCATCTGCTGCCCTGGCTGGTTCCAATTTTCTTGATTGCAGTTTGGCAAATTGCCTCTAGCACAGGCCTGCTGGAAAGCCGGATTCTGCCTGCACCGAGTGCCGTGGTTTTAGCCTTCTGGAATTTATTGCTCAGCGGTGAACTGTGGACGCATGTGCAAGTCAGTGCAGGACGTGCCATCAGCGGATTATTGGTAGGTGGTGGTTTGGGCCTATTGCTGGGTCTGTTAAATGGTTCATCCAAAACTGCCTCTACCCTGCTCGACACCACCTTGCAGATGATCCGCAATATTCCTGCACTGGCACTGATCCCCCTCGTCATCTTATGGTTCGGGATTGATGAATCTGCCAAATTGTTTCTGGTGGCGATTGGGGTATTTTTCCCAATTTATATCAATACCTATCATGGCATCCGCTCGGTCGATCCACAACTCATCGAGATGGGAAAAAGCTATGGCTTAACTCGCTGGCAACTGTATAAAGAAATTATTCTACCGGGTGCGATGCCATCAATTCTGGTCGGCCTACGTTTTTCTCTGGGTCTGGTCTGGGTACTGTTAATCGTTGCCGAAACTATTTCTGCTCAGTCTGGTATTGGTTATATGACTATGAATGCACGTGAATTTTTGCAAACTGATGTGGTCTTGGTGGGTATTTTACTGTATGCCCTGCTCGGCAAACTGGCCGATGTTCTGGCCGTGGCTTTAGAACGATTCCTGCTGCGCTGGCATGCCGGCTATCAAAAATAAAGAATAAATGAGGAGCATGTGATGACTGATCTTAGTTTAGGGCGTCATGCCAATGACCCGATTGCACCACTCGAACCACCTACAGCAGAGATCAATCCTGCTGCAGTGATCGGTGCCGAAATTATCATTGAACAGCTGCACAAGTTTTACGGTTCGGTCAAGGTTTTGGAAGATCTGGACCTGCATATCCAGCCGGGTGAATTTCTGGCAATTGTCGGTCGCAGCGGTTGTGGTAAAAGTACCTTATTGCGCCTGATTGCCGATCTGGAACAGCAAAGCTACGGCGAAATCAAGTTCAAGTCAGCCCGGCATATCCGTGAAGGCATTACTGCCGATGATATCCGAGTGATGTTTCAGGACCCACGCCTGCTGCCTTGGCGTAGCATCGAACAGAATGTGCAGTTAGGCCTGGGTAAAGAGCAGCATGCCAAAGCCTCTCAAATGCTGGAAAAGGTCGGCCTCAAAGAAAAAGCCGGACTGTGGCCTTCACAACTTTCCGGAGGACAGCGGCAACGTACAGCCTTGGCGCGAGCGTTGTCGCATCAACCTCGTATTCTGCTGCTTGATGAACCGCTCGGCGCTCTGGATGCTCTGACACGTCTGGAAATGCAGAACCTGATTGAACGTCTCTGGACCGAGCAAGGCTTTACCGCCATTCTGGTGACCCACGATGTCAGTGAAGCCGTGCAACTGGCAGACCGGATTATCTTGCTGGACAAAGGCCATATTGCCAAAGAATTTCGGGTCGACTTACCTCGTCCCCGGCAAAAAAGTCTGACATTTGCAGAACTGGAACAGCAGGTCTTGCAGGCAGTTTTAGCGACCTGAACACTCAATCAAACCCAAAATCAAGCATGTTTTTGGGTCTTATTCTTATAAAAAATACTTTTATCTCCATAAGAGGACATTTTTATCAGATTCATTTCAGCATTATTCCTCTCTTGCATTAATGAAGAAAAAAGATGAATAAATGAAGTATTTTCAGAAACTTGAATTTTTCTCCCGGTGTAGATGCATTTAGCCTGTTTTAAATATTGATCTAGAGAATAAATCATCATTATTCAAAAAATTAGCCTGTGACTGTGTGCACAAATCTGATGATTTGCCGTACAATTGAGGATTCCCTTTTTCATTGTTTTTTATATTTGCTAATGGAACAAAAAAAGAGTACTCAAAAACGCAATCAGCTGCTAAATGCTGCACTAGACGTATTTTCCCTATATGGTTTTAATGGGGCAAGTCTGGATGAAATCGCACAAATTGCAGAAATGCATAAGTCGAATATTTTCTATTATTATGAAAATAAAGAAGCCCTGTATGTCGAGGTATTAACCACCGTTCTACAAAAATGGCTGGCGCCTTTACAAACCCTTGAAGCTGAACTTGAGCCTGAAGAAGCGATCACCAATTATTTGATGCAAAAAATTGAAGTGTCGCGTACCCAGCCTAAAGCATCCCGTTTATTTGCTTTAGAGGTCATTCAAGGTGCACCGCATATTCTGGAAATTTTAAAAGGTCCGCTGAAAAAACTGGTCAAGCGTAAAGCCAAAGTGATTTCCAACTGGCAGGAGCAAGGCAAGATTTCTGCAGATATTGATCCTGAGTTACTGATTCTGAATATTTGGGCGATTACCCAGAACTATGCAGACTTTGCGACCCAAATGGAAATGGTCACGGGTAAAACCTTGCGTAACCGCAGCATGCAGCAACGCATTATCCAGCATACGGTACACATGATGTTATACGGCGTAATTCCACGCACGGATAAATAAGCAAGCGCTTCTGATTGGCACACGACCATAGCTGCTATGGTCGCCGAGCAAACTTGACCTTCCTGTTTATTTTACCATTTGATATAAATCTAATAATTTTTTCGCACCCAATAACAGATTTTCTTCCCAATCCAGATGCGCAGTCTCATTGGCTCCATCAGTAATGTATTTCACTGAAATCAGCCGAACGCCCAGCTTTTTACAGACTTTGGCCAAGGCATAGCCTTCCATATCGACCAGATTACACGCCACTTTTGAAATACCGGTTTCAAAACTGTCGCCTGTGCCACAAATCCCTTTCGGCAAATGGTCAAAGAAAGACTCCAGCTCAATCGCACCCGGGAAATGCTGATCCATCGGGGTCATGCCGATCTCAAAGCCGAGGGGTGAAACATCCATATCACGCTGTACAAATTGCGTGACTTCGACCAGTTCATGCGCATTGAAATGCGAACTCCCCGCGCTGCCCAAATTTAGCAAGGTACTGCAACCGGTGTTCTGAATCACCTCAAAAGCTTTAAAGGCCGCGTTGACTTTACCAATCCCGCTGTAATTTACCTGAATGCCTTCTGCTTCAAACAAGCCTTTGGATTCATTGGGTAGAGCCATGATGAGCGCCAGATCGGACATTCGAAACACCTGATATCAAAAAAAAACCCTGACATTAGAAAACAAAACCGGCTGAATGAAAAGCACCAGTGCTCTGATCAAACATACTTAGTGCGTAGAAAAACCAGCCGACTCAATTCCAAGGAAGATGAATTTTCAAGAAAAATATTGCATAAAAACACAACAGCAAGACGAAAGCGCGAGATTATGGCAATATATAGCCTCTCGATATTTCTAAGCACTTGATTTGCCCATGCAGCTGCTCCGTCTAAATGCTTTAGCCTCTCATTCTGAATTACCCAAAACTGCCGTGACCATCGGTAATTTTGACGGCGTGCATTTAGGCCATCAGGCGATGATCCGTCAGCTGCAACAGGTGGCCAAAGCACAGGGTTTAAAATCTGTGGTGATGATTTTCGAGCCGCAACCACTTGAATACTTTCAGGGTTATGATGCTCCACCGCGTATTTCATCGTTGCGTGAAAAAGTTGAATATCTGACTGAGCTGGGTGTGGACTATATCGCAGTGGCGAAATTTGACCATACTTTTCGCAGCCTGACTGCAGAAGCTTTTGCCGACATTTTAAAAGAAAAACTCAATGCCCGGCATCTGGTCTTAGGCGATGATTTTCACTTTGGTAAAAACCGCCAAGGCAACAGCGAATTCCTGCGCAATTACGGCTTTGAAGTGACCAATTTAAATACCATTGCTCTAGATGGTGAACGGGTCAGTTCCACCCGGATTCGCCAGACCTTGCAAGCTGGTGATTTAGCCTTGGCCGCACAATTGCTGGGTCGTCCCTATAGCATTACCGGGCGGGTGCAATATGGTGATCAGATTGGTCGAACTATTGATTTCCCCACCATTAATGTACGGCTCAACCGTCATAAGCCGTGCCTCAAGGGAATTTATGGGGTTGAAGTCATTTGCGAAACCCTATCCTTAAAAGACAAGGCAAAAGCCGATTCTCCAGCGCAAACAGGCATTGCAGGTTATGACCCCACTGCCCTGTTTGGGGCCGGTCATGTCGGCACACGTCCAGCCATCAAACAAGCACATCCAGAGTGGCGATTAGAAGTACATTTTCCAGATGTTTCTGCTAATCTGTATGGCCTGTTGATGCGGGTGACGTTCTTAAACTATTTACATGGCGAAAAGGACTATCCTTCGCTTGAAGCGCTAAAAGCCGGAATTGATGATGATGTCGAGAAACTGCTTGAGTTTCGTCGAAATCACTCCACATTTCCCTTTTAATATCCCATATTTTTATTGTAAAACGTGTCAGTAACATAACTGATTAGATTGGAAGACGACTTGCATGAGCGATAAGCAAACTCCTGAAAATGCAGTGGACTATAAAGCCACGCTAAACCTCCCAGGTACTGACTTTGCAATGAAAGCAAATTTGGCAGTACGTGAAGCGAAATGGTTAGAAGAGTGGTATGCCGACAACATTTATCAGCAGATTCGTGAATCGCGTATTGGCAAGAAAAAATACGTGCTTCATGACGGCCCTCCTTATGCCAATGGTCAAATCCATTTGGGCCATGCGGTCAACAAAGTACTCAAAGACATCATTATCAAAAGCCGTGTCATGGATGGCTTTGATGCACCGTATGTACCGGGCTGGGACTGTCACGGTTTGCCAATCGAACTCAAAGTCGAAGAAAAAGTCGGCAAAGTCGGCGTGAAGGTAGATGCGTCTACCTTCCGTAAAGCCTGCCGTGAATATGCCTACACCCAAGTTGAACTTCAAAAGAAAGACTTCGTACGTATGGGCGTATTCGGGGATTGGGACAATCCTTACCTCACGATGAACTTCAAACAAGAAGCCGACATCGTACGTTCACTGGGTGCAATCGCAAAAGCAGGTCATATCGAGCCAGGTCTTAAACCAGTCAACTGGTGTCTGGACTGTGGTTCATCATTGGCTGAAGCTGAAGTTGAATATGAAGATAAAAAATCCGACGCGATTGATGTTGGTTTTACCGTTGTTGATTTAGCTGATTTATCTGCTCGTTTAGGCGTAGAGGTTGCTGATCGTACTGACATCGTGATCTGGACCACCACACCTTGGACCATGCCTGCTAACCAGGCGGTTGCACTGCATGCTGAGCTTGAATACCAATTGGTTAAAGCAACAGCGGAAGATAAAGCTGCACAAAACTTTATCTTGGCGAAATCATTGGTTGAGTCTGCGACTCAGCGTTATGGCTTTACTGCATTTGAAGTACTTGCTGAATTCACAGGTGCAAAACTTGAGAATTTAGTTCTCCAACATCCGCTCATTGCTGAACGCCAAGTGCCTGTGATTTTGGGTGAACACGTCACCGATGCTAGCGGTACAGGTGCTGTACATACTGCACCGGGTCACGGTGTGGACGACTATAAAGTTGGCTTACAGTACAACTTGAAAGTTGAAAACCCAGTCGGTGGTAATGGTGTGTATTTACCAACGTCGCCAATCTTCCCAGGCGAGCACATCTACAAAGCCAATCCAAAAATTATTGCAGCATTAACTGAAGCGACCAAGCTTTGGGCACATGTAGTGATCAAGCATAGCTACCCGCATTGCTGGCGCCATAAAACCCCGATTATCTTCCGTGCGACCCCACAATGGTTCATCAGCATGGATGCCAAAGGTCTGCGTCAGAATGCACTGAATGCGATTGAAAACGAGATCAGCTTCGTACCGGACTGGGGTAAAAACCGTATCCAGGCGATGATTGAAGGCCGTCCAGACTGGTGTATCTCACGTCAACGTACTTGGGGCGTGCCAATTCCATTCTTCGTGCATAAAGATACCAATGAATTGCACCCGCGTACGCCTGAACTGATCGAAGAAGTCGCGAAACTAATCGAGCAGGAAGGCATTGATGGTTGGTACAACCGTGATGCATCTGAGTTTATCGGTGCGGACGCTGAACAATATAATGCAGTACGCGACACGCTAGACGTTTGGTTCGATTCAGGTACAACGCACTATGCCGTACTGCGTGAACGTGAAGAACTGACTGATCCTGCCGATTTATATCTAGAAGGTTCAGACCAACACCGTGGCTGGTTCCAGTCGTCGTTATTGACTTCGATTGCGATTAACGAACGCGCACCGTATAAAGGCTTGTTGACCCACGGTTTCGTGGTCGATGAAAAAGGCCGCAAGATGTCCAAGTCGATCGGTAACGTGATCACGCCGCAAGACATCATTAAAGATATGGGTGCGGATGGTCTACGTTTCTGGATCGCCTCTGCGGATTACCGTTATGAAATGACCGCTGGTAAAGAAATCTTTAGCCGTGCCTCTGACGGTTATCGTCGTATCCGTAACACGCTTCGTTTCTTGCTTGCTAACCTGAATGGCTTCAAACCATCAACAGATGCGCTTCCTGTAGATCAATTGATCGCGCTGGATCAATACATTCTGCAACGTGCATCTGAAGTGCAAGAAACCATTAAGAAAGCATACGAAGATATGAACTTCCATATCGTAACGACTGCTCTGACTAATTTCTGTATCAATGACTTGGGTGGTTTCTACTTAGACATCATCAAAGACCGTCAATACACCACGAAAGCGGATTCGCAAGCACGTCATTCTGCACAAACTGCGTTGTATCACTTGGTACAAGCATTCGTGCGTTGGATGTCACCAATCCTGAGCTTCACTGCACAAGAAGCTTGGCCGTTAATTCCTGAGCAATCAGAGAAATACGTGTTCACGGCTGAATGGTATGATATTCCTGTGGCTTCAACTGCAAATGTAGTATCTGAAGCTGAATGGCAAACGCTCATTGCCGTGAAATCTGCAGTAAACAAATTCATTGAAACTGCACGTACCGCGAAAACTGTCGGTTCTAACTTGTCTGCCAAAGTTGAACTTTGGGCAAATGCCGAATTAAAAGCAGTGCTAGATAAGTTAAGTGATGAGCTTCGTTTCGTACTGATCACATCACAAGTGATCGTCAATGAGTTTGATGCAGCACAAGGTGAAGCGTCTGATCTTGAAGGCTTGAATGTGAAAGTTTCAGCAGCTGATGGCGAAAAATGCGTACGTTGCTGGCATGTATTACCAGATGTAAATACACATTCTGCACATCCTGGTCTATGCGGTCGTTGTATCATCAACCTTCCTACAGGCCAAGGCGAAGAGAGAAAATATGCCTAATACCCACACCAAAAAGGGCTTATTCCAGTTCTATCCACATAATTTATGGTGGGTTGGACTGGCCATTCTGGCGATCATTCTGGATCAATGGACCAAATGGATTGCAGTGACAAATCTGAACTATGCAGATCCTGTTCCTGTGCTGCCCTTTTTAAATTGGACACTGCTACATAACTATGGCGCTGCCTTTAGTTTCCTGTCCGATGCCGGTGGTTGGCAACGCTATTTCTTTACTTCACTGGCAGGTTTAGTGTCTGTAATCTTTGTGTTTTGGCTGATGCGCATGCCAAAAGACATGAAAATTTTACCATTGGCGATTGCCCTGATTCTGGGTGGTGCCATCGGTAATTTAATCGACCGGGTCAGCCTCGGCTATGTAGTCGATTTTATTCATGTGTATTACCAGAACAGCCACTTCCCTGCGTTCAATATCGCAGATAGTGCTATTACTGTAGGCACTATTCTGATGCTGATTGATACCTTTTTCTTAGAAAAACATCGAATTCAACGGGCGCAAGCACAACATGACTGATTTTATTCATCCTAACGAAGAAACCCGGGTTGCAGACGGTTCTAAAGTCGAGCTGCACTTTTCTGTCGCAATCGAAAATGGCGTGGAAATTGACAATACCCGTAGCCGTGAAGAACCGGTCAGCCTGGTGATTGGTGATGGCAATTTACTGCCTGGTTTTGAAAAAGCATTGTTTGGTTTACGTGCCGGTGACCGTCGTACGGTGAGCCTGCCGCCAGAAGATGCTTTTGGTCCATGGAATCCAGAAAACATCCAGAAATTTGATACGGTGAAGTTCGGAGAACGTCCGATCGAAGGTCACATGATCGAGTTTGAAGACAAAGCCAAAGCCACCCTGTATGGCGTGGTGAGATCGGTGAATGATGACATCACTGAAGTGGACTTTAACCATCCATTGGCAGGCAAAAACATCACCTTTGAAGTGGAAATCTTTAAAGTGACACCTGCGGGTCAGCAAGGCATTAAACTGATGTAAGACATCAGCTAATTAACTGATTTTAAAAAAGCTCCTTCGGGAGCTTTTTTATTTTCCGGATACAAATCATCTCTAGTCACCTTCCTGAAATCTGATTAATTTAATTTGATGATCAGACCCGAAGAAAGGATGAAATATGAAAATTTATATTGTGGTTGGGAGTGTGCGTGAGGGACGTACCGCGATTAAAGTGGCACACTGGGTACTGCAGGAAATTAAAAGTTATGCCTTTAGCACTTTAGAAACTGAAATTGTCGATCTAAAAGAATGGGATCTTCCGCTATTTTCCGGTGCTCATCCGCCATTGACCGGAATTTATGATCAACCCAAACAGCAAGACTGGGCCGACAAGATTGCGCTTGGCGATGCCTTTATTTTTGTCACGCCTGAATACAATCATGGCTATAGCCCTGCCCTGAAAAATGCCCTGGATTATCTCGGCAAGGAATGGCAAGGCAAACCGGCAGCTTATATTGGTTATGGTGCGACCAACGGCTCACGTTCAATTGACCAGATTCGTCAAGTCGGCACTCAACTTGGACTGGTGGATACCAATGCCGTGATTGAAATCCGGGACATCTTTGCGCGCAACAAAGATTATTCCTTCCAAGGCAATGAATTTGATAATAAAAACTTAAAAGCTGTGGTAGATAGACTGATTCAATATGTCAGTGCTTAATGTGGACGACAGCCCTGTACGTTTTAGCCTACATGCAGCGCAGAGTTTAGCCGCTATACGGTCGTTTTATGCGAGGCTATAGTGAGTACATAGACAGACAGGAAGTCTGCAAAGCGATACGACAACAATAAAAAGTGCCAATCAACAGGACGTTGACAGATTAGACAGGAGTCAGATCTGAGAAGCAAATCCAGAAAAGCCTCGACAGGATGTTGAGGCTTTTCTGTTTTTAAACTTTAGATTTAACTTGAATACTAATCGGGATGCATCAGACATCCACCTTAAACCCGAGATCAACATCACAGGCGGCTTGCCCTCCCTGAATCCCCCAATTTTCCAATGCACTTTATCTCAGATGAATCAGAATATGATCTGCAGGAATACCGATTTCCACGAGACTTTTGACCATCTGCTGATACAAATTGCGCTTGGTCTCCAGACTGCGGCCAGCAAAACAGTCAATACTGATCAAGGTAAAATATTCAGGCTGAGCTAAATGACTCATCTACTGAAAACGATGCGCTTCATACACGACCAGACGAATATTACGATCATATTCAGGCAGCTGAAAGGCAGTTTTCACACAATGAAATACGCTGTTGAGCAATTGTTCCTCAACTGCTTGAGGATATTATTGCCGAACTTCAATTTGAATCGTAGGCATAGGAGTTTCCTTTTTATTATTTTATCGACGTTTTTATTTATATCAGTTGATGCATATTAAAAGAGTATTCTCTCGCTAAAATACAGCAAAATCATCACCGCAGTTTATGATTTGGTCGGATGATCAGTTTGAAACAGTATTTTTGAATTTATCTTTTTTAAAATTCGACTGTCGGCTTTGACCTACAATCCATGCAGTCAAACTGCCCTATTGCGCTGTATCGCTTCAGGCTATATTCAAATCATACCAAGACAGGAAGTCTTGTAAGAAAAATAAAAAAATTCACATAGCAGGATGCTGATCGGTATAACAGATATTATACCTTTAACAGAATATGAAAAGGCCTTCACAGGATGTAGAGGCCTTTTTCTTTCATGTCAGCATCAGCTTAAAAATCCTTTTATTCAGAGGGTCAGCTCATGCTCCGTTATTCCACCTTTCAATAATTCATTTTCAGATAAGTATCTTCAGAGCAGAAGATCAAGGTGCTGTCATTTTTAACAAACCTGCTTGCGGACCATCTTGAATCACCCACAGTGAACCATCCTGTGTCTGAGCAACCCCACGAATCCGCTCTTTCATATCCAGACGCTGAACTTCTTTCACTGGAGTCTGGGTGGTATCTACAATCACAATCGCCTTGGAAGACAGACCGGTCGCAATCGCTTTATTTTTCCATTTCGGGAAGACATTAGCAGTATAAAACATTAAATCTGAAGGAGAAATTACCGGAGTCCAATCCAGTGCCGGGGCTTCAAATTCAGGGCGGGTACTGTGGTCAGGAATCGGCTTGCCGTCATAATGATCGCCATTGGATACCAGTGGATAACCATAATTTTTAGCTTTGATAATCTTGTTCAGTTCATCGCCGCCTTTCGGTCCCATTTCGATCACCCAAAGCTGCCCTTTCGGATCAAAAGCCATGCCTAGAGGATTACGGTGTCCAAGACTCCAGACCTGCTGGGCAATTTTACCCTGAGTCATAAACGGATTATCGGCAGGGATTGAGCCATCATCATTCAGGCGAATAATTTTACCGGCATTAGATTGCATGTCCTGTGCAGGGTTGAATTGCTGACGTTCTCCCGAACTGATCCATAACTTACCATCCGACCCGAATACAATCCGATGGGCATAATGTCCCTGGCCTGAAAATTTCGGCACTTGCGTCCAGATCCGTTCAATTTGTGTCAGTTGAGGGGTGGCTTGATTTAAGTCCAATTTGCCACGGATTACCACTGCACCATATCCGCCTTGGCCTTGTTCGGCATAACTCAGATATACCCACCGATTCTTTGCAAAATCTGGATGTAAGGCCACTTCACCTAAACCACCCTGGCCTCCATATGCGACTTGAGGGATGCCTTTAACTTCAATTTTTTTCTTGGTTTTTGGATCAAAGAACTGCAATTTTCCTTTACGCTCAGTAATCAATAGCCGGCCATCATTTAAAGTAGTAATCGCCCACGGCTCATTAAATTGAGCAACCTGTTCAGCTTTATATTTTTGCATGCTTGAAGAGACTGCATCCGATTTGGCAGCTGATGTAGAGGTCTCTTGAGTACTTCTAGAAGATGAATTCTCTGCATGACAGGCAGTAAATGCTAAAGCACAACAACTGAGTAGAATTTTTATTTTAAATTGCGACAACATTATCTTCTCCATACTGATTTATTGTTCAAATTAACATCAAGATACCGAATTTCTAATGTAAATTCAGCAGAGAAAGGTAAATAGATACATTTTAAAAGCTATAAAACGAGTTAATGTTGAAGTTGTATTTGTAATTTTTGCGCATAAAAAAAATCCCCCTCTGCCTTAGCGGAGGGGGATTTCGAATAATGAGCTGGCGATGACTTACTCTCACATGGGTAACCCCACACTACCATCAGCGCTAAGAGGTTTCACTTCTGAGTTCGGGAAGGGATCAGGTGGTTCACTCTTGCTATGGTCGCCAGCACAACTGTTTATGACTATTTGCTTGGGTCTAACCTCAGAGCAGTGCTCTTCGTGCCTAGCTTTCATCAAATGAGTTATTAACAGATATATCTGAGTTGGATAGTTTGTTCTTTAGCGTTCACTAAATCAAGCTGTTTTGCTTAATATCGAATCAATTGATCCTCACTTCTTTCGAAGTTCGTACAACAACTGTTTGGGTGTTGTATAGTCAAGCCTCACGAGCAATTAGTATTGGTCAGCTTCACATATCACTATGCTTCCACATCCAACCTATCAACGTCGTAGTCTTCAACGGCTCTTTAGGAGACATAAAGTCTCGGGGAAATCTTATCTTGAGGTAGGCTTCCCGCTTAGATGCTTTCAGCGGTTATCCCTTCCGAACATAGCTACCCGGCGATGCCACTGGCGTGACAACCGGTACACCAGAGGTTCGTCCACTCTGGTCCTCTCGTACTAGGAGCAGATCCTCTCAAATTTCCAACGCCCACGGTAGATAGGGACCGAACTGTCTCACGACGTTCTAAACCCAGCTCGCGTACCTCTTTAAATGGCGAACAGCCATACCCTTGGGACCTGCTTCAGCCCCAGGATGAGATGAGCCGACATCGAGGTGCCAAACACCGCCGTCGATATGAACTCTTGGGCGGTATCAGCCTGTTATCCCCAGAGTACCTTTTATCCGTTGAGCGATGGCCCTTCCATACAGAACCACCGGATCACTAAGACCTACTTTCGTACCTGCTCGACTTGTGGGTCTCGCAGTTAAGCGCGCTTTTGCCTTTATACTCTACGCGTGATTTCCGACCACGCTGAGCGCACCTTCGTACTCCTCCGTTACTCTTTAGGAGGAGACCGCCCCAGTCAAACTACCCACCAGACATGGTCCTCGTCCCGGATAACGGGACAGAGTTAGAACCTCAATATTACCAGGGTGGTATTTCAAGGACGGCTCCATCGCAACTAGCGTCGCGACTTCAAAGCCTCCCACCTATCCTACACAAGTAAGATCAAAGTTCAATGTCAAGCTGCAGTAAAGGTTCACGGGGTCTTTCCGTCTAGCCGCGGGTACACCGCATCTTCACGGCGAATTCGATTTCACTGAGTCTCTGCTGGAGACAGCGCCCCCATCATTATGCCATTCGTGCAGGTCGGAACTTACCCGACAAGGAATTTCGCTACCTTAGGACCGTTATAGTTACGGCCGCCGTTTACTGGGGCTTCGATCAAGAGCTTCGCTTACGCTAACCCCATCAATTAACCTTCCAGCACCGGGCAGGCATCACACCCTATACGTCCACTTTCGTGTTTGCAGAGTGCTATGTTTTTAATAAACAGTTGCAGGGGCCTGGTTTCTGAGGCTGTCGGCCGCTCAAGGAGCAAGTCCTATCACAGACAACAGCGTACCTTCTCCCGAAGTTACGGTACCATTTTGCCTAGTTCCTTCAGCAGAGTTCTCTCAAGCGCTTTGGTCTACTCGACCTGACCACCTGTGTCGGTTTCGGGTACGATTCCTGTGTAACTGAAGCTTAGAGACTTTTCCTGGAAGCATGGTATCAGCCACTTCACTGTACAAGTACAGCTTGCTATCAGTTCTCAGCATAGAGTACCCCGGATTTGCCTAAGATACATGCCTACAACCTTCCACCTGGACAACCAACGCCAGGCTGACTTAACCTTCTCCGTCCTCTCATCGCATTACACAGAAGTATTGGAATATTAACCAATTTCCCATCGACTACGCCTCTCGGCCTCGCCTTAGGGGTCGACTCACCCAGCCCCGATTAACGTTGGACTGGAACCCTTGGTCTTTCAGCGTGCGAGTTTTTCACTCGCATTGTCGTTACTCACGTCAGCATTCGCACTTCTGATACCTCCAGCAGACTTCTCAATCCACCTTCATCGGCTTACAGAACGCTCCCCTACCACGCATAATAAATTATGCATCCGCAGCTTCGGCATATAGTTTTAGCCCCGTTACATCTTCCGCGCAGGCCGACTCGACTAGTGAGCTATTACGCTTTCTTTAAAGGGTGGCTGCTTCTAAGCCAACCTCCTAGCTGTCTATGCCTTCCCACATCGTTTCCCACTTAACTATAATTTTGGGGCCTTAGCTGGCGGTCTGGATTGTTTTCCTCTTGACTACGGACGTTAGCACCCGCAGTCTGTCTCCCGGATAGTACTCATTGGTATTCGGAGTTTGCATCGGTTTGGTAAGTCGGGATGACCCCCTAGCCGAAACAGTGCTCTACCCCCAATGGTATTCGTCCGAGGCGCTACCTAAATAGCTTTCGGGGAGAACCAGCTATCACCAAGTTTGATTAGCCTTTCACCCCTATCCACAAGTCATCCCCTGGCTTTTCAACGACAGTGGGTTCGGTCCTCCAGTTAGTGTTACCCAACCTTCAACCTGCTCATGGATAGATCACCTGGTTTCGGGTCTATACCCAGCAACTAAACGCCCTATTAAGACTCGGTTTCCCTACGGCTCCCCTATGCGGTTAACCTTGCTACTGAATATAAGTCGCTGACCCATTATACAAAAGGTACGCAGTCACCGGACTAAGCCGGCTCCCACTGCTTGTATGCATGCGGTTTCAGGATCTATTTCACTCCCCTCACAGGGGTTCTTTTCGCCTTTCCCTCACGGTACTGGTTCACTATCGGTCAGTCAGGAGTATTTAGCCTTGGAGGATGGTCCCCCCATATTCAGACAAGGTTTCACGTGCCTCGCCCTACTCGACATCATCATATAAGCCCTTTCGTGTACAGGACTATCACCGTCTACGGTCGCACTTCCCAGAGCGTTCCACTAGAACTTATATGACTTAATGGGCTCTTCCCCTTTCGCTCGCCGCTACTGAGGGAATCTCAATTGATTTCTTTTCCTAAGGGTACTGAGATGTTTCACTTCCCCTCGTTCGCCTTGCAACACTATGTATTCATGTTGCAATACCTACCTTATGGTAAGTGGGTTTCCCCATTCAGACATCTCCGGATCACAGGATATTTGCCGCCTCCCCGGAGCTTTTCGCAGGCTATCACGTCTTTCTTCGCCTCTGACTGCCAAGGCATCCACCACATGCACTTAATTACTTGACTATACAACCCCAAACAGTCGCTTGATCCTACAAGTAGATCAACCAACATACAGTTTAGTGTCTCGTGAACTTAATCACTGTACAGCTTCAATTAGATTCATATACCAAAACGCTTGATTCAGTTAATCGCTAGTTTCTCAGTTCTGCATCTTCATTCAAACATGTCACTTGCGTGTCATATTTCAATGTCAATTTAGTTCTGAGCCTTAAACAATTTATTTCAACTCAAATATATTCTGTTAATGATTGATCTAGCCTTCGTCAGGTCTAGACGCTGTGATAAATCACAGAGCTTAATAACAATGCCGCGTAGTATACGCAACTTAATCACTAAGCTCTATAAGCTATCAAACTGTTTGCTTAATGTTTGATACATTGCGAAGCAATGTATGGTGGAGACTAGGAGAGTCGAACTCCTGACCTCCTGCGTGCAAAGCAGGCGCTCTACCAACTAAGCTAAGTCCCCAGCTTATCAATAAGTCAATGTATCGTTCTGTTCTGTTTGCTTCAGCACTTTCATGCTTCGTTAGTCAGATTTGGTGGGTCTGACAAGACTTGAACTTGTGACCCCACGCTTATCAAGCGTGTGCTCTAACCAACTGAGCTACAGACCCTCAGATACATCGTATGAAGAACAACTTGTTGTGGATTCTTACCAATCGTCAATCTTTCGTTAAGGAGGTGATCCAGCCGCAGGTTCCCCTACGGCTACCTTGTTACGACTTCACCCCAGTCATCTGCCACACCGTGGTAAGCGTCCCCCCTAAGGTTAGACTACCTACTTCTGGTGCAACAAACTCCCATGGTGTGACGGGCGGTGTGTACAAGGCCCGGGAACGTATTCACCGCGGCATTCTGATCCGCGATTACTAGCGATTCCGACTTCATGGAGTCGAGTTGCAGACTCCAATCCGGACTACGATCGGCTTTTTGAGATTAGCATCCTCTCGCGAGGTAGCAACCCTTTGTACCGACCATTGTAGCACGTGTGTAGCCCTGGTCGTAAGGGCCATGATGACTTGACGTCGTCCCCGCCTTCCTCCAGTTTGTCACTGGCAGTATCCTTAAAGTTCCCGGCTTAACCCGCTGGCAAATAAGGAAAAGGGTTGCGCTCGTTGCGGGACTTAACCCAACATCTCACGACACGAGCTGACGACAGCCATGCAGCACCTGTATGTAAGTTCCCGAAGGCACCAATCCATCTCTGGAAAGTTCTTACTATGTCAAGACCAGGTAAGGTTCTTCGCGTTGCATCGAATTAAACCACATGCTCCACCGCTTGTGCGGGCCCCCGTCAATTCATTTGAGTTTTAGTCTTGCGACCGTACTCCCCAGGCGGTCTACTTATCGCGTTAGCTGCGCCACTAAAGCCTCAAAGGCCCCAACGGCTAGTAGACATCGTTTACGGCATGGACTACCAGGGTATCTAATCCTGTTTGCTCCCCATGCTTTCGCACCTCAGTGTCAGTATTAGGCCAGATGGCTGCCTTCGCCATCGGTATTCCTCCAGATCTCTACGCATTTCACCGCTACACCTGGAATTCTACCATCCTCTCCCATACTCTAGCCAACCAGTATCGAATGCAATTCCCAAGTTAAGCTCGGGGATTTCACATTTGACTTAATTGGCCACCTACGCGCGCTTTACGCCCAGTAAATCCGATTAACGCTTGCACCCTCTGTATTACCGCGGCTGCTGGCACAGAGTTAGCCGGTGCTTATTCTGCGAGTAACGTCCACTATCCAAGAGTATTAATCTCGGTAGCCTCCTCCTCGCTTAAAGTGCTTTACAACCAAAAGGCCTTCTTCACACACGCGGCATGGCTGGATCAGGGTTCCCCCCATTGTCCAATATTCCCCACTGCTGCCTCCCGTAGGAGTCTGGGCCGTGTCTCAGTCCCAGTGTGGCGGATCATCCTCTCAGACCCGCTACAGATCGTCGCCTTGGTAGGCCTTTACCCCACCAACTAGCTAATCCGACTTAGGCTCATCTATTAGCGCAAGGCCCGAAGGTCCCCTGCTTTCTCCCGTAGGACGTATGCGGTATTAGCATCCCTTTCGAGATGTTGTCCCCCACTAATAGGCAGATTCCTAAGCATTACTCACCCGTCCGCCGCTAGGTTAGGTAGCAAGCTACCTTTCCCCGCTCGACTTGCATGTGTTAAGCCTGCCGCCAGCGTTCAATCTGAGCCATGATCAAACTCTTCAGTTTAATACTATGTAGCACCTTAAAGGGTGCCAATCTTGGCTCATCAATTTTCTGACAAATATTTCTCAAATAAACTTCGAGTAATTTCTACCATCAATCAATGAAAATAATTTCGATCGATCAACCAGTAAAAATCCACACAAGTTGTTCTTCATAATCTCTTAATGATCTTTCTAACACCTCGTCAGTGCTAGAAGCTGGACTTCGATAAACTTAACAACTCCGCCATTCTGCTTCGTTCGTTTCCGTCTATCTCGTCGGTATGGGTGCATTCTAGAGGATTTCAGAATCATTGCAACCCCCAATTCACTATATTTTTCACGTATGTCTTTTTTTTCTACAAAAATTGCTAAAAAATCGCTTTTTTATCTAATTTTTAAGCGTTTTTATTTAATAAATGCACTAAACACGTCATTTTATTTTTATAACTGAAAATTCATTTAGACCTAAAAGCTATCACAATAATCGTTAAAATAGTATTTTTAGCCTTTTAACATTGAAACCTTGTCTTTTATTTAAATTAGCACGTCAAAAGAAAACCAAAATTAATCTATCTCGCTCAGTAAGCCGATCTAAATCTTAGACTCCTTAATTTGTGAGTTATTTTTTACGTAAAAAGCTTTTATAAAAGCCTATTCTTGGGCTGCTATATAAAAGAAGTATTCATTTTTAGTTTTCGAATCCCAAAACCATGCGTAGATCACTTATATATAGAAGATAAAGTCTGTTATTTTGCATTAAGCGACTTTTTCCTGCTGTTGCTGTCCACGCCAATGTTGCATGACCTCTACAATCATGTCTTTCTTACCCTGATAATCCTCGGCAATAAAGAATAATTTCGCGCGTCGCGGTAACTGCTCTTCAATCAGGGAAAATAGAAAGTAATGCGCGGCCAGATCAAGCTGCATAAATAAAGTATAGACAGATCCATAGAGTTGCTGTTTTTGTTCGACTGGCTGGTATTCAAATAAGAACCGTAATATGCAATCGATTTGTTCATCAAAAATATTTTCTGTTGGAAAGCGATACATTCAATCACCTCTGCTTTAATTTTTTATGTTTTGCTCTTTTTTCACAGTCAATTGAAATGAACTCATTCTTAGAGGTCATTCACCTAAGCCCAATTTGCTAGTTAATTTTAAGTTTAGTTGTTCAACAAGAAGAGTAGGCATGCAGATTTATATCTTGATTACGCAATCAGAATAAATAAAAAAGGAAGAGATCTCTCCCAAAATCTCCTCCTTACAATTGAATCTTTACCCGATCCATTATGTCATTATTATAGTTATTCGCTTTAAAGCTTTTAAAAAGAGCCTCTTGGAAAAGAGACTTTCTCAGTTGTGGAGTACTATTATTTTTACTACCCTCTAGATGCTCTAAACGAATTCTCTAGATGAATAAATCCTATACATAATAAAGATGAAAAGCAAGTGATTTGGGAAAAATTAACTCTTGTTTTCATAGGGTTTTTTTTGACTTTACTTATTTGATTTTTAAATATAGGACATCAATAAAAAAAGCAGACCGAAGCCTGCTTTTATTTCAATAACTTATCCGCTTTTTAGTCAACAAAAGTGACTTTAGCAATTGCTTTTTTGCTGGCCTGAACAATCAAAGTCACGTTCTCTTTCACAGAATACGTCGTATCTACCGTCTGCCAATCCACTTTCACTGCACCACGGCCTAATGCATCCTTAGCCTGGGCTGCATTTTTGGTTAAACCTGCTTCACGTAAAATCGAGGTAATAAAGATTTCACCACCAAACTCGCCACGTGAAATAGTCACTTCTGGCGTACCTTCAGGCAATTCACCTTCAGTAATGATATTGCCCGCGCCTTTATGCGCATTGGCAGCGGCTTCTGCACCGTGGAAACGCTCAACCAGCTCCAGCGCAAGAATCTTTTTGACTTCTTGTGGATTACGGCCTTCTGCCACTTCTTTTAATAACTGTTGAATTTCTTCAATGGTTTTGAAGCTCAGCAGATCAAAATAACGCTCAATCAATGCATCCGGCATTGAAAGCACTTTCTGGTACATCGCGCCCGGCGCATCAAATACACCAATATAGTTACCTAAAGATTTAGACATCTTGTTGACGCCATCTAAACCCTCAAGGATTGGCACTGTGATACATACTTGTGCTTCTTGGTTATAACGACCTTGTAAGGTACGACCCATCAACAAGTTAAAGGTTTGATCTGTACCACCCAATTCAACATCTGCTTCCAGCGCAACAGAGTCATAGCCTTGTACCAATGGGTACAAAAATTCATGAATCGCAATCGGCTGCTGGTTGTTATAACGCTTGGTGAAGTCATCACGCTCGAGCATACGCGCAACCGTCTGCTGTGATGCCAATTGAATTAGATCAGCCGCAGTTTTTTGTGCAAACCACTCCGAATTGAACACTACTTTGGTTTTGTTTGGATCAAGAATCTTAAACACTTGTTCTTGATATGTTTTAGCGTTCTCTAAAACCTGTTCACGTGACAATGGTGGACGTGTTGCGCTCTTACCAGTTGGATCACCGATCATCGCCGTGTAATCACCGATCAGAAACAACACTTCATGACCCAAGTCTTGGAATACTTTTAACTTATTAATGAGAACCGTGTGGCCCAAGTGCAAATCAGGTGCAGTCGGGTCAAAACCCGCTTTAATTTTTAATGGACGATTCAATTTTAATTTCTTGAGAAGGTCTTCTTCAGAAATAATTTCGTGGGTGCCTCGTTGAATGAGGGCAAGTTGTTCTTCAGCCGGCAGGAAATTTGACATCACAAAATCCAATACATCAGTTACTCAATTTGTGCGATATACTAACACTTTTTCAGCATATTGCAGGCTTAAGAATAACCATGACAGCGATCTATATTGGGGTAATGACCGGCACAAGCATGGATGGTGTCGATATTGTTGCTGCTTCTTTTGATCCACTCCAGCTTCATGCCACACTCACTTTGGCATTTGATCCAGACCTTCGGGACGAGCTGATGGCACTAACCTTGCCAGATGAAAATGAAATTGACCGCATGGGCAAGGCTGATGTTGCACTGGCACAAATGATTGGTCATGGTATTAATGCGCTGATTGAAAAAAATAACCTGGATAAATCCAGAATCAAGGCGATTGGCTCGCATGGCCAGACTATCCGGCATCGTCCTGAACATGGTTTTACCCTGCAAATTGGTGACCCGAACATCATTACTGAAATTACTCAGATTCCGGTGATTTCAGATTTCCGTCGTCGTGATCTGGCGGCAGGTGGTCAGGGAGCACCTTTAGTTCCAGCATTTCATCAGGATATTTTCCAGCATGACAGCATTCACCGGGTAATTTTAAATCTGGGTGGCATTGCCAATGTCAGCCTGCTGCCTGCCGGGAAGCCTGAAGAGGTTTATGGTTTTGATACCGGACCGGCCAATATCTTGATGGATGCTTGGTGTTCCCGTTATACCGGTCAGCCTTTTGATGAAAATGGCAACTGGGCAGCCTATGGCACCCCGATTCGCAGTTTGCTTGATCGCTTGCAGTCACACGAATTCTTCTCCAAAGAACCTCCGAAAAGTACCGGTCGTGAAGATTTCAACCTGGAATGGCTGGATGAACAGATTGCTGACTGGCGCAATGACCTGCAATACGATGAACTGGAAGATACTCCAGAAAATGTACAGGCGACTTTATTAAAGCTCACTACCCGTGCCATTAAAAAAGCAATTTACCGCTCTGGCATGGATACCGGACAGGTTTTTGTTTGCGGTGGCGGTGCCTATAACTCACATTTACTGGAGCAGTTGCGCTGGCGCCTGCGCAAACATGAATGGAGCGTACAAACTACGGCCGATCTTGGTTTAAGCCCGACTTGGGTTGAAGCCACGGCCTTTGCCTGGCTGGCCATGCGTTTTATGAATCAGCTGAATGGTAACCTGCCAGCAGTCACTGGTGCCGCTGGCTATCGCGTCCTCGGTACCATTACTGCTGTTTAAATTCAGCTAATTACTATTAGCTTGCATGACTATATAGCTACTCAAAAACAGTCATCAAAAAAGGTCTGCATAAATGCAGACCTTTTTTGATTTTAAATTTTATGCTCAAGAATTTATTGCATCATGCGTTTGGCATTTTCATTTCTAAAGGCCCGCAGAATCTGCTGACCAGCACGACCTGTTGGACTCAAGCCCAAACGCTGCTGTTCCTGACGAATCGCCTGACGGGTTTTATCTCCAATCAGACCATCCACCGCACCAATATCATAGCCACGGTTTAACAGAAATTGCTGGATCTCACGACGTTCTGCACGCGAAGTTCCCGGATCATCAGTAGGCCATGTGGCCATAAATGAACCTTTACCTTGCAGGCGATCGGATAAATGCGCAATCGCCAAGGCATAACTTTCTGCCGCGTTATAGCTATAAATAGCATCAAAGTTTTTAAAGACCAAGAACACCGGACCATTCGGCCCCGCAGGCGCAAGTAATCCGGCCTGAGAAGATTGCGATAAATTTCCTTGAACCAATGCCGAACCATCGGCACGAACCACCCCTTGATTAATCCAGCTACTCAAGGATTTTTTATTTCTTCGGCCTTCACCGGAAACCGACATGCCTTGCGGAATCTTGACTTCAAAGCCCCAAGGTTGCCCGCTCTGCCAGCCACGCTTGCTTAAAAAGTTGGCGGTCGATGCCAGTGCATCCGGAATGCTGGATACCAGATCACGTCGGCCATCACCATCAAAATCAACTGCAAGCTCATCATAAGTCGATGGCATAAACTGGGTATGACCAAATGCACCTGCCCAGGAACCCTTTAATTGTTCTTCACGTACATCGCCACGCTGTAACAGTTTCATGGTAGTAAAAAACTCACCACGGAAATAACTCTGGCGACGACCTTCACAGCTCAAAGTTCCTAAAGCCTGTAATAAAGGATATTTCCCTGAAATATCACCAAAATTACTTTCGACACCCCATACCGCAACTACCGTTTCTGCAGGTACACCATAGGTGGCAGCAACACGATTGAGTACCTCACGATGTTGCTGTAATTTTTGCCGGCCGAGCTGAACCCGTTCTTCATCCACCAAACCAGACAGATAATCCCAAATCGGGGTAGAAAATTCAGGCTGGTAATTCAGGCGTTCAATCACTGAATAATCAGGGCTTAAGTTTTGGGTATAACGATCATAGGTACTGCCGCTTACACCTCTAGCAACAGCTTGACTGCGCAAATTGGCGAGACAGTTTTGAAAATTATTTTGGGAGGCATAATTCGGGATATTTGAACTAGAGGTCAAATCAGTCGGCGTGACACGTTGACCATTAATAATAAGTTCAGCCTGTGCCTGTGAAGCAGCCAAGACCACAGAACCAATAAAAAGTGCAAGCCGTTGCATAAGACCCTTGAATATTTAGATTTTGAATTATGTTTCTACCTTAGCAGCTCATGATGAAAATTAAAGCGCCAATGCGTAAATTTAAATTCATAATTCCTACACTTTTAAATTCATTTTGTAATCTTTAAATTTAAACACGAGTTATCCACAAGCTTGCTTTAAATTCAAATCAGCAGGATTTTTAAATTTAAATTCAAAACATTTGGAATTATTTTTGAATTTAAAAAATTACTGGGGATAACTTGTTTCAGGAAAAGCGAGTCACGATCATCAACATGCTCTAATTACACTCGTTTTTGTTTTAAATTCATTTGAATAATGGGCTAATATTTTTAAATTCAAAAACTTTGAATTCATTTATCCAGTTTTAAATTTGAATTCATATTTTTTGAATTTAAAAGCGCAAGTTTAAATTCAAAGTGCGATTTAAATTTGAATTTATTTTTATGAATTTAAATTCAAAACTGCTTTCCAGTTTTAAATTCAAACTTTGATTTCAAGCTTATCTACAAGTGAATATGGCAAAATTCAGCTGTAAAAAAGGTTTTATTGGATTGTTATATTTATACTCAATTGATCAGTTTATAAGCAATTGATTTAAAAACTGATCCGACCAATGGCAGGTATTTTTGAAGAGGCGCAATCATGCCTGAAAGCAGACAAATAAAAAAGCGATCACCGAAGTGATCGCTTTTTTTATCAGCAAGTTAAAGCCTAGATGGTCATATCTTCGCTCAATGCCAATGGATTCGGTAAAATTTTCGCCAGTTGGCGGCAAAGTACAGACAATTGCGCGCTGTCATTTGGCATCAGGGTAATGTGACCAATCTTGCGGCCTTCGCGCTCTGACTTGTTGTAAAGATGCAAATGTGCACCTTCCAGAGCAAGTACATCTGCAGATTTCGGATGCTGACCAATGATGTTCACCAAGACAGTTGGGCGGATCACTTCAGTTGAACCTAAAGGTAAACCTGCCACGGCACGCACATGGTTTTCAAACTGCGAACATACTGCACCTTCAATCGACCAGTGACCCGAGTTATGCACACGTGGTGCCATCTCGTTGGCATATAGGCCATTGTCTGTCACAAACAGCTCAAGGGTCAGCACACCGACATAGTTCAAGTGATTCAGCAGACGAGTGATGTAATCTTGCGCCACCGGCTGCAAATCTGCACTGTTCGGTGCCGGCACAATCGAGTGCGACAGAATGCCGTTATGATGATGATTTTCCGCCAATGGCCAGGTTTTAACATCACCATCTTGGCCGCGTACCGCAATGATGGATACTTCACGCGAGAAAGCCACAAAACTTTCAGCAATCAGTTCACCTGCAGGACCCAACTCTGCCCAGGCCTGATCAATCTGATCGGCCGAACGTAAAACGAATTGTCCTTTGCCATCATAACCGCCACGCGAGGTTTTCAGTACGATCGGCAAGCCCAGTTCCGCTACAGCAGCCTCTAAGCTTTCCAGTGAAGTGACCGCTTTGTAAGGTGCAACCGGAATTGCCAGTTCATCAAACAAGGCTTTTTCAGACAGACGATGCTGGGCAATCGCCAAAGCCTGACGTGATGGATGCAATTGCTTGCTTTGTGTCAGTACATCGACATCTGCAAGGGGCGTGTTTTCAAATTCCAGGCTAAATACATCTGCACTGTTAATAAAGTCTTGCAGACCATTTTCAGCTTGGCTCGAAATCACCGGACCCAAAGCAGCAGAAGGGCAGTCTGTGCTGGCTTCAAAAAATGTACATTGAATATTTAATGGAAGTGCCGCTTGCGCCATCATACGACCCAGCTGACCGCCACCAAAAATACCGATGGTTTTATCCATAATCTGTGTCTCGACTTAAGCCTGGCCTGGAATATTGTTGCTTGCCACTTTATCTGTTTGCGCTGCACGGAAATCTGCAACATTTTTTGCGATTTCTGGACGGGTCAAACCCAGAATTTGCGCGGCCATAATGGCAGCATTGGTGGCACCGGCAGGACCAATCGCCAAGGTACCGACTGCAATACCTGCTGGCATTTGCACAATAGACAGCAATGAATCAACACCGTTTAAAATCGAAGATTTCACCGGTACACCCAAAACTGGAAGATCAGTTTTCGCCGCACACATCCCCGGTAAATGCGCTGCACCACCTGCACCGGCAATAATTACCTGAATACCACGATCACGCGCTTGCTCGGCATATTCAAACAGGCGGTCTGGGGTACGGTGTGCAGAAACAACTTCGGCTTCAAATGGGACACCAAGCTGCTTGAGCATATTGGCAGTGTGTTCGAGAGTTGCCCAATCTGATTGAGAACCCATGATAATACCTACGAGAGGAGTATCTTGTGCAGCAGCCGCATTCATTGCAAATTTTCCAGAGATTAAAGTGAGAAAAGATAAATCTCGACGAGAGAGCCAAGCTTGAATAGGAGTGCGTATTATAGACTGAAAATTCAGCTTCATAAAATTTAACGGTCAAAGCAAGGCTCGATTTTTCTTGTTTTTTTATCGAATTTTCAAAAACTGGAATAAAAATAGGGGAGTAGCCGCAGTTACAACTATTTAGGAACTGCGGAATACAAAATAGACACATCCACACAGACATAAAGCAGCCCAGAGATAATCCAGTTTAAAAGGCTGCTTAAACATGAAAATCATAAAAGGAACAAAGACCAGTAAGGTCACGACTTCCTGGGTAATTTTCATTTGACCGACTGCGAGTCCTTGCTGCGCCAGTAATTTGGTCGCCGGAATCATCAGACTATATTCAAACAGGGCAATGGCCCAGCTGAACAAAATCGCTTGCCAGAGCGGTGCATCATGCGGCAAAAATTTTAAATGCCCATACCAGGCCAGGGTCATAAAACAGTTGGCAATTACCAGAAGAAATAAAGCCGGCAGCATTTGCATGCACTCTGCAAAAAAGTCGAACTTATTTTACGGTTTATTTGGCGAAAAGATATTGCATCGCTTTGAAATTTTCTTTGAATTTATCCGTGAAACAGGATTTAAAAAATCCCACAACAAGGCCAGAATTTTCACTATCTTTTCAGCTAAAGCCTTGCTATCGTTGCTTGCAAATTGAATAAATCATGACAACAGCACCAATATAAAGTGATGGGTCAGACAGGAACGGAGTAAAGTAGATGCATCTGCATATTTTGGGTATTTGTGGCACCTTTATGGGCTCGTTAGCGCTACTTGCACGCGATCTGGGCCACCAGGTAACAGGTTCAGACCTGAATGTGTATCCACCCATGTCGACCCAACTTGAAAATGCGGGCATCACTTTAATGCAGGGTTATGACCGCAGTCATTTACAGCCTCATCCGGATCTGGTAATCGTCGGCAATGCCATGAAGCGTGGTATTGATGCAGTCGAATATATGCTGAATGCAGATCTGCCTTATATTTCAGGTCCGCAGTTCCTGGCTGATCATGTTCTGCAAGGTAAACACGTGCTGGGTGTCGCCGGAACACATGGTAAAACCACGACCACCACGATGCTGGCTTGGGTACTGGATCAAGCCGGTCTGGAGCCAGGTTTTCTGATTGGCGGTGTGCCATTGGGCTTTTCGGAAAGTGCGCGTCTCGGTGGTGGGAAATATTTCTGTGTCGAAGCCGATGAATACGATTCTGCTTTCTTCGACAAGCGTTCCAAGTTCGTGCATTACCATCCAAAAACCGCAATTTTAAATAACCTGGAATTTGACCATGCCGATATCTTTGATGATCTGGCCGCAATTCAAAAACAGTTTCATCATTTAGTTCGTACTATTCCAAGTGAAGGCCGGATTATCGCGCCGATTACTGAAAGCAATATTGATGAAGTGCTGGAGCAGGGCTGCTGGACGCCTGTAGTGCGCACCAGTCTGGATGCCAACGAAAAATCTGAACTTTATGCAGAACAATTGTCAGCAGATGGTTCACATTTCAAAGTCCTGCAACAGGGCGTTGTCAAAGGCGAAGTACAGTGGAATATGACCGGGCAGCATTCGGTGGCCAATGCCTTGGCCACCATTGCCGCTGCTGAACATGTTGGCGTATCAATTGAAACCGCCTGTGAAGCGCTGTCGAATTTTGGTGGGGTGAAACGCCGTATGGAACTGTTAGGCACTGTTCGTGGTATCGAGGTTTATGATGACTTCGCCCATCATCCGACGGCGATTGATACGACCTTAGAAGGCGCGCGCAAACGCCTGGGTGAACGCAAACTCTGGGCGATTATTGAACCGCGCTCCAATACCATGCGCATGGGTAGTCATAAAGATGGCTTGGCTCATTCAGCACGTCTGGCCGATGAAGTGATCTGGTATCAACCGGAAGGCCTGGACTGGGATCTGCAACCGGTCATTGAGGCTGCGCCAAACAAAGCCAAAGTTGCACGCACACTGGATGACATCATTCAGACCGTGGTGGCAGAAGCAGGTGAGGGCGATGCCGTAGTAATTATGTCGAATGGCGGTTTTGGTGGTTTGCATCAGAAGCTGATCACTGTTTTACAAGCATAAAACAGATTTAAGTGAAGTGAAGAAGCCCGCCTAGCGGGCTTTTTTTAGCATATTAAAACCTTGCTTCAGCAAAAGTGAACAGTTGTTCTGATCCTGCAATCCTATGATTTAAACATTGACCCAAAGAGCAGATTTATCTCTAAACTATCTCGGATGATCTTTTGTTGCAATCTGTACACAAGACTGATTGCAGCGCCATATTACTCAAGGCACAATCGAGAAGAACACAGGTATCTATAGGCCTGAAAGCCAGATCATGAATCAGCCCATCGCTGTCACTGTATAAAAGCAATCGAGGCGTTCATTATTCTCGCTGAGTCAGGTCATTCTCATTCCTCACTCCATTAGGAGATGTGTCATGACAACGATGAAAGCGATGGTCTATTACGGCGCAAATGATATCCGCTTTGAAGACCGCCCAGTTCCCACCATTTTGCATCCCGGCGATGCCATCATTAAACTCGAAAAAGTCACCATCTGTGGTACCGACTTGGGTATCTGGAAAGGTAAAAACCCGGAAATTGAGCAGGAGGCCACACGAAAAGAGGGCAGCTTTAAGGGGCGTATTTTAGGTCACGAAGGTATTGGCATTGTGGAAGAAGTCGGTTCCGCCGTTCAGAACTTCAAAAAGGGCGACAGGGTCATTATTTCCTGTGTCAGCCGCTGCGGGACCTGTGAAAACTGCCAGAAACAGCTGTATGCACATTGCCGCAATGAAGGCGGCTGGATCATGGGTTATATGATTGACGGTACCCATGCCGAATATGTACGCACGCCCTTTGCCGATACCTCACTCTATCATTTACCTGAAGGTCTGAATCAAGATGTGGCCGTATTCCTCTCAGATATCCTGCCAACTTCACATGAAATTGGGGTGCAATATGGTGATGTCAAACCAGGCGACAACGTGGCGATTGTCGGAGCAGGGCCAATCGGCATGAGCTGTCTGCTCACCGCACAGTTCTATTCACCTGCCAATATTATTATGGTGGATATGGATGATAATCGGCTGGAATTTGCCAAGACTGTCGGCGCGACGCATATCATCAACTCTGCCAAAGAAGATGCCATTCAAAAGATTCTAGAGATTACCGATGGACGCGGGGTCGACTGTGCCATTGAAGCAGTGGGGGTGGAGCCTACCTGGAATATTTGCCAGCATGTCGTGAAGGAGGGCGGGCATATTGCCAACGTCGGCGTACATGGTAAACCGGTGAGTTTTGAACTGAACAAACTCTGGATTAAAAACCTGACCATCACCACCGGCCTGGTGAATGCCAATACCACAGGGATGTTGCTGAAAACCTGCTGTTCCGGCAAATTGCCCCTAGAAAAACTGGCGACCCATCATTTTAAATTTTCCGATTTTGAAAAAGCCTATGATGTCTTTAAACATGCCTCTGATGAAAAGGCCTTAAAAGTCATGATTGACATGACCTAATCCACATCAGACAAAAAAGTCCGCCATGCGGACTTTTTTATTTTCAGCTTTGATCCATCAGATCAAAAATAGGGGACATAACCACGCTGCTTATAACCTTTTGGCGATGCCAGACTGGCCTGATTTTCTTCCAGGCGATACAGTACTTTGAGGAATTCGGCAATTCCTGACTGCTGTAAAGCATGCGGATCAAATTGCTTCAAACCTAAACGTGAAAATAAAGAAGAAATTTCACTGTGTTTATGCACATATTTCATTGACCATTCCGAGAAATGGGAATGCTCTACCATCGCATCTGCAAAACGCAAGATATTGTGATGGCGGGGATCCCGACAAATGCTTTGAAATAAACTTTCCACTACTTCAGCCTGACCTTCAAGGCACTGGAAAAATTTGCCATGGGAATAATACAACACCCCATGAATCTGATGCTGAAGATTGAACTTCCGGGCAGTGGCCAAAATATCACTCAAATCTTGTAACAACTCTTGTTCAGATTCTATGCGTTCACTGGCATAGCAAAGCTGTAGCATCATGCCATCTCACTAGAGGGAAGAATTAAAACCACAATTTAATCAATAATTTTAAATTAAGTCGACCATTTTTTAAGCAAATATCCGTTTTTGCTTACACGGTTTTCAGTTTGCATTTCTGGACTAAACTTTTAACAATAGTGCCTAAATTATTAAACGAATATTTTCATACACCTACCATGAACATGAGGATCACTTGATGTTAAAAGATCTGATTTTAACCCTCGCCTTGTTATGTGTGTGTTTTATCCTGATCATCACTTTAAATGACTGGCAATTCAGCGCTCAAACCAATCTGCTGATCAGTTCAATTTTTATTAGCTGGACGATCTTGAAATTTGTTGGGCATCGTATTTATTTTCATGCCAGTTACCTGCTGATTATGGCAATTTTAGTGATGCTGCAACAGTTTGAAGAAATTTTCTGGGCGATGACCGGGGTGATGGCAGGTTTCGGTTTATATACCCTGTTACAGGTTATATTGATTCCTGCCTTGAAAGAAAGATTGCATTTATCTTTCGGGAAATCCCCTTGGATGGTTAAATAGTCGTTGCCGCGACATCTGCCAGACTACGGTCACGTTTAAACATGACATCCACATAGGAACATTGCGGGATGATGGTTAAACTTTTTTCACGGGCAAAATCGACCAGTACATCCAGCATTTTTCGGGCAATACCTTGGCCACGCAAGGAATCATCGACCCAGGTATGATCGGCAATGATGACTGCATCGCCCCGCCATTGATAAGTGATCTCGGCCAGGCGGCGTCCTTGATCTTCCATAAAAAATACACCACCGCGTTTTGAATCTTGATATTTGATTTCCATACGAATCTAAACCTTTGTTGTCATTTTTAAATTATAAAACATCATTAAAGCGAGGCTCTCGCTCGAACACAGATTTGGCAAAAGAGCATTTTGGAATAATCCTGATGCCGTGTTCACGGGCAAAATTCACAGCGGCCTCGATCAGATAATACCCGACGTGCTGTCCGCGTAGACTGTCATCGACCCAGGTGTGTTCAATCACTAATTGATCTTCATTTACTCTGGAATAACTCATTTCTGCCAGACGTTTTTCATTTGGCTCTACGAACCATAAACCTCCAGTGTCCTGTTGCTGATGCTCGATCAACATACCGATCCTCTCCTTGTTTTTAAGCCAGACTGACATATTTTTCCCTGCTCTATTGTTAGATTTCTTTTAAAGGATTGTGAATCTGTCCTTCTGACCAATACCGCATTTTGCTCAACAGGTTTAAACTGCCGGCCGGTTCTTTTTATCAGATATGTATGTCCAGCTCTTCTTCCACCTCCTCGGTGACACGTCAATGGGTCTGTGTGATTGCTTTAGCCTCTGCTGCCTTTATTTTCAATACCACCGAATTTATCCCGGTGGCGCTATTAAGTGATATTGGCGCAAGTTTTTCCATGTCACCCACTCAGGTCGGGTGGATGCTGACGATTTATGCCTGGGTCGTGGCGCTGCTTTCTTTGCCAATGATGTTACTGACCAAAAATATTGAACGGCGCTTTCTGCTGATGGTTTTATTTGCGGTGTTTATTTTCAGTCATGTGCTGTCCTATTTTGCCTGGAGCTTTAGCATTCTGGTGCTGAGCCGAATTGGTATTGCCGTGGCGCATGCGCTGTTCTGGTCAATTACGGCGTCGCTTGCCGTGCGGGTTGCGCCAAAGGACAAAGAGTTTCAGGCACTGGGCTTATTGGCTACCGGTACCGCCATGGCGATGGTTCTGGGAATTCCCTTTGGCCGGATGGTCGGGGAGGCCTATGGCTGGCGCAATAGTTTTGCCTTGATCGCAGTTGTGGCGAGCGTAGTCTGCGTACTGCTGGCCAAAACCTTACCTTTATTACCAAGTGTCAATTCAGGTTCACTCAGCAGTTTAAAGAGCTTGCTGAAACGTCCCAGCCTGATGCTGGTCTTTGCGCTTACCGTGCTTGTGATTAGTGCGCAATTTACCGCCTATAGTTATATTGAACCCTTTACGCTGAATATTGCGCAATTCAGCTCTGCGCAGACCACCAGCTTATTGCTGATTTATGGTGGTGCGGGCCTGATCGGCTCTTATGTATTTGGCCGTTTTGCACCGCATTTCCCCCGACTCACCATTCCGCTATTTACACTCGGGCTAGGGATCTCGCTACTGTTATTGCTGCCACTGTCTCAGGGTGTATTTCAGCTTAATAGCTTGGCGTTAATCTGGGGCATCAGCATTATTGGGTTTAGTCTGGCTCTACAAGCCAAGACCTTAAATCTGGCTTCTGATGCAACCGATGTCGCCATGGCAATTTTTTCAGGTCTGTACAATGTCGGGATTGGCGGCGGTGCCTTACTCGGCGGTCTGGTAACGGCACATATCGGATTGCATAGTATTGGCTGGGTGGGAGCCATTCTGGCGAGTCTGGGTTTTCTGATCAGCTTATATCTAATTCAGCGTCCGGATTTCTTAGGTAAGAAAGCGCCTTGAAGCATGATTTTTGTAAATGAAATTGTAGTCTTAGCAAAAATCTGTCATGCTTGCTACACATTGAGCCATCGCTCAAACAAAATTTAGTTTGAACAAGGGGAGTAGCCTCCTCCAAGCGTTTAAGAATGAAATTTCAATTTTTAGGCGTGTCAGAATATCGTCATTACACTTTGCAAAAAGTCGGTATCTGAGCATCTTGAAGTCACACTTTATATAAAAAAGTGGAACAGTAAGATGTAGGCAAGACCTTGATCATGTTGTTATAGATGTTTTTCATCTGGCAACTGGTCAAGGTTTTTTTATGGCCAGTCGCCCGATGTGGAGAATTCACATGGAAACCATTGGTACGCTCTGGCTGTATCTTGTCTTTTTCGCGATTGTCGCAGTCATGCTGGTAATCGATTTTGTCGGCTTTAAGCATCAGCATGGTCAGGAAGTTAAAGTCCGTACCGCTGCATACTGGAGTATTGCCTGGGTCAGTGTCGCGACTTTATTTGGTGGCGGCTTATGGCTGTATCTGGAACAGACCGCAGGCACGGCAATTGCCAATGCCAAGGTCATGGAATACTTTGCCGGTTATCTGCTGGAAAAATCCCTGGCGATTGATAACGTCTTTGTTTGGCTGATGATCTTCGCGGCCTTTGCCATTCCACCCGCACTGCAACGTAAACTGCTGTTATATGGCGTACTGGGTGCGATTGTACTCAGAACCATCTTTATTTTTATTGGCGCCTGGTTTGTACAGGAATTCTCTTGGATTCTGTATATCTTCGGTGCGTTCCTGGTGTATACCGGCTTCAAATTCCTGCGTGGTCAGCATGAAGAAGACAGCAATATTGAAGATATGGCGATTCTGAAATGGCTACGTAAACATATGCGTATTACCCCGCAACTTCAGGGCGACAAATTCTTTGTCCGTCAGAATGGTTTGCTCTGGGCAACGCCGTTGTTCTTGGTCCTGATCCTGGTTGAAGCCTCTGATGTGATCTTTGCCGTCGATTCTATTCCAGCTATTTTTGCCGTCACCACCGATCCCTTTATTGTCCTTACCGCAAACCTGATGGCGATTTTAGGCCTACGCGCGATGTTCTTCCTGCTCTCGGGCGCAGCCTCAAAAATGCATTATCTGCCTTATGGTCTCGGGATCATTCTGGTCTTTATCGGCTTTAAAATGCTGATGCTGGATGTGTTCCATATGCCGATCTGGATTTCTTTGAGCTTTATTGTGATTGTCCTGACTGTGACCGCGATCTTGTCGATTCGTCATAGCAAGAAATATAACGAAACCACCCTGTAAAAAGTAATCATCAAAAAAGCCTGCATCAGCAGGCTTTTTTTTATTGTTCTATCAGGGATAATTTGGGCCATTTTTGCAAAAACTGTTTGCTCAGCATGCGTTGTTCAAACACGGCATAACTGACTAAATTCGGATTCCAACGCAGCTTTAACTCAAATAAATCTGCTAAACCGAAAGGAGCAATCAACTCCAATTCATCATCTTTCAGGCGCAGTGCCAAGGCCGTGACAGTTTCTGGCCATAATGACAGCGCATGACTAATTGAAGTTAAAGGCTCAATATTTTCATTTTGATCGGTACGATACCACTCATGTACAAAGGCTTGATTAGTCACATCCCAACGGATATCTGGAAAATACTCTTTTAACCGATCTGCAAGTTGCTGTTCTATAACGCGAGCCTGCTCATTTTCATCATAGAAAATCACATCGACCTCAGTATGATTTATTTCATATTCCCATCCATGTAAATGCGCCCAGATCACATGACGTAACACACCCGCTGCGACATAAGCGTCAGAGTGTAATTGTGCTAACTGATGCAAGATGCGCATTAATGTCGGCTGCGCACGTACGATCTGTTGAAATTGATCATAATAATTGGATGGGGTCATAGAAGAATCTGGATCGCTATTTAAATATGAATGTTCATACAAACATGGCAATTTTTTCAGCTACAATCAATCGAAAAAATTAAAAGCGTAGGTTTAAAATGTCTTCTGTAATTGCAACGACAGCGATCCGTGGTCGCTTCCTCGATATTCAGAATACAGTTGCCCAAGCACGTGATATACACGACCAAGTGCGATATGTAGAAGATGGTTTAGTCATCATTCACGAAGGTAAAATCCAGTGGTTTGGTCCTTGGCGAGAAGGGCACTCACGACTTCCTACCGACCTTGAATTACAACACTATCCAGATCAACTGATTGTTCCCGGATTTATCGACACCCATATTCATTTCCCGCAAACGGAAATGGTCGGGGCTTATGGTGAACAACTGCTGGAATGGTTAAATACCTATACATTCCCCACTGAAATCCAGTTTCAAGATGCATCCTATAGCGAAAAAATTGCCGAATTTTTTGTGCAGGAATTGCTTAAAAACGGCACCACCACTGCCCTGGTCTTTTGTACCGTTCATCCTGAATCCGTAGATGCTTTATTTAATGCCGCAACCACACGCAATATGCGTTTGATCGCAGGTAAAGTCCTGATGGATCGTCATGCACCGGAAGCGCTGACGGATACAGCAGAAACGGCTTATATTGACTCTAAAGCGCTGATTGAAAAGTGGCATGGACAGGGGCGGAACCTGTATGCGATTACCCCACGCTTTGCACCAACTTCAACACCTGAACAATTACAAAAAGCCGGGCAGCTCAAAGCCGAATATCCGGACGTGTATGTACATACCCATTTAAGTGAAAATAAAAATGAAATTGCTTGGGTAAAAGAACTTTTTCCTGAACGTGAAGGTTATCTGGATGTGTATCATCATTATGGTTTAACCGGCAGCAAATCCGTTTTCGCGCATTGCGTGCATCTGGAAGATGAAGAGTGGGATTGTATGCATCAGACCGACTCAGCCATTGCTTTCTGTCCGACCTCAAATCTATTCCTGGGTAGTGGCTTATTTCCCCTGAAAAAGACCTGGGACAAAGGGGTCAAAGTCGGCTTAGGCACAGACATTGGAGCAGGAACATCATTTAATCAGCTGCAAACCCTGAATGAAGCCTATAAGGTGCAACAGTTGCAGGGTGAAAAACTTTCTGCCTTTGAAGCCTTATATCATGCCACTTTAGGCGGTGCCAAAGCCTTGAGTCTGGATGATCGCCTGGGGAACTTTAATATTGGCAAAGAAGCCGACTTTGTGGTGCTGAATCTCAATGCAACTGCCTTACAGCAGTTACGCCAGAGCAGAGCTAAAAATATTGAAGATGCATTTTTTGCACTGACCATGCTTGGCGATGACCGTAATATTGCAGCCACCTATGTCTATGGAGCAGCCGTTTATGTCAAAGCAGCAGCCAGTGAATAAACCGAAAAAATCCCGCCGTCGCCAATACTTGATCCTGTCTGCAATGGCACTGGGCTGTGTTTTTTTATTGAAACGCGATTCAACAGCGGCTAAAAAATGATTACATTTACCGCCAGCAAAACAGGTGCATCTCTGCTAGGGATGTATTAAAATTGCGACGTATTCAGGTGTTGCAGGTCAACACCTTTTTTATTTTGCTATTTTTACTTTTTAGGTATCTACCCATGACCGTCCAAATGAGCGTAATGATTTCCGCTGAAGAAATTCAAGCTAAAGTCAAAGAGCTTGGTGCTCAAATCAATGCACACTATGCCAATAGTGACAAAGAACTTGTGCTCATCGGTTTATTACGTGGTTCAGTGATTTTTATGGCTGATTTATGTCGTGTGATTTCAAAACCGCATGAATTGGATTTCATGACTGTGTCCAGTTATGGCGGTGGCACGGTATCGTCACGTGATGTAAAAATCCTGAAAGATTTAGACGGTGAAATCCGTGGTAAAGATGTGTTAGTCGTTGAAGATATTATTGATTCAGGCAACACTTTAAGCAAGGTACTTGAAATCCTGCAAACCCGTGAACCCAATTCGATTCAACTGTGTACTTTGGTAAGTAAACCATCGCGTCGTGAAATCGATTTGAAGGTCGAATTTATGGGCTTTGAGGTTGAAGATAAATTTATCGTGGGTTATGGCTTAGACTATGACCAGAAGTACCGTCACCTGCCATTTATTGGTGAAATCGGTCTTTAAAATCAGGTTAAAAAAAGTGGCATAAGCCACTTTTTTTATACTTCAAATAGAGAGAAAACCGGGAACAAAAAATAACATCTCGTTTCAGGATTCAACTTTTTATGATCCTGACTTTGTTTCAAGATGATTAAACAGATGTGAAAACAAAGACATGATAAGAAGGAGTATGCATATGTGGACAATTATTGTGGCGATCGTCATTGGTTTTGTAGCAGGTCTGATTGCACGTGCCATTCACCCGGGTAATGACAAGGCAGGCTTTATCATGACCACCTTGCTGGGTATTGCCGGCTCCTTATTGGCGACTTTTGGTGGCCGTATGCTCGGTCTGTATTCGGCAGATTCCGCAGCAGGTCTGATTGCTTCCGTGATTGGTGCTGTGATTATTCTGTTTATTTATAATATGGTCACCAAACGCCGTACAGTCTAAACCATTCAGATGTTTTTGAGGTTGATTTGACGACCTGAATAAAAAAGCACCGGAAAGGTGCTTTTTTATATTGAGCGACTGATAGCTTTATTTAATTTTTTTATAAATTGAATTCTTTAAAGATCTGCTCAATCTGCTCTGCCGGATAGGCACCCATCACTTTAAAACCATTGGAAAAAATAATCGCAGGTGTACCATTTACCCCCATAGACTGAGCCAGTTTTTTATTCCGCTCAATCGGATTAGCACAACTTTTTTTCGATTTAGGTTGAATCCCTTGAGCAATCAGATCTTCCCATGCCTGAGCTGGATTAGACGCGCAATACACCTGTTTTGAAGGAGCCACCGACTGGGGTTTTAAAGGAAGAATAAAGGTATAAATGGTCAAGTCATTCAGTTTTTTCAGCTCTAGCTCAAGCTTTTTACAATACGGGCAATTTGGGTCAGAAAAGATCGCAATCTGACGTTTACCCGTACCTCTTACACTTTTCACAGCATCCTGAAGCGGTAATTTTTTCCAGTCGATACTATTTTGTTTCAGCATTAAATCACGGGTCAGATTATATTGATCCTGAATCCGCAGCATCGGGCCGGCAATCAGATGCTTGGCATCTTCATTCAGATAAACCACTTGGCCCTGCATGGAACCGCTATAGATACCTTTCATCTCGGTGGTCTGAATATTTTCAATTTTTAAATTGGGACTGTTTTTTGCCAAGTTAGCTTGTACCGTATCAATATTGGCAAATGCAAAGCTTGAAACGAATGTACTTAAACTAATGATCAGTGTTTTTTTTAACATGAATGTTCTACATGAATTGGATAAGAATATGCTTTGATTCTAATCGCTCTGCTTTTAAATTTCTCAAACATTTATGTTACTGTTTACACTCAGTTAAATAAGCTCATCATGTTTCACGTGGAACACCATGTATAGCGTTATATTTAACTCCAACATATCTAGAAATAACATCAATATTCATAATAAATAACTATTTTATATAATTAAAATATTTTAAATGATAAATATCTTACTCATTCAACCTTGACCGATTTTCTGCATCCATTCTAAACTGCAGACACTTTTTATTTTCCTCGCTACGCCCTGACATGGATTGGCCAAGGATCAACACTATAACGGCATTTTCATGACAATAACGACCAGCTGGCGACCGTTCTTGATGGTCAGCCTGGCTTTAATGATGGGAACGATTGGTACTGCTTTGGCCAGTCCGCTTTATCCGATTTATCAACAGCTTTGGCATTTGCTGCCCAGCCAGATCACCTACATTTTTGTCGCCTATATGTTTGGCTGTCTCTCGACCTTGTTGTTTTTGGGCAGAACCAGTAACAGCATCGGATTTTTACGGACCCTGCAAATTGGTCTGGCCCTGATCACGCTGGGTCTGATCATTTCCGTTTTTGCCCAGAATGCACTGATCCTCTCGATTGGCCGTTTTATTATTGGGATTGCCTCGGGCCTGATGACCACTTCTGCCATGATGGGTTTAATGCATACCATCCCGGAAAGCCATAAGCACACTGCACCGCAACTGATTTCAATCATTACTGCAATGGGTTTTGGTTTGGGACCTTTGGTCGGTGGCGTGATTGCGCAGTTTTCCGCTGCGCCTTTGGTGATGCCATATTTGCCGATTATTCTGGGTGCCGTATTGTGTCTGATTGGCCTGTTCTGGATTAAAGCACCCAAGTTTGAGGTGCAGCCCTTTAGCATGGCGCCTAAACTGCAACGACCTGAAGCCCAGTTTCATCGTGTGTTTATGATTATTGCAGTGACAGCTTTTAGTGCCTTTGCCGCCTTTAGCCTGTTTGCTTCCCTGTCGCCATCCTTTGTCCGAAATATTTTACCTTGGCATGGCCCTCTGGTCAGCGGACTGGCCATTACCAGTATCTTAGTGGTTTCAGTGATCGTGCAGTTTATAACCAAAGCGGTCGCAGCGTCTAAATGTCTGAATATCGGCCTAATGATGATGTGCTTGAGCCTGATGGTTTTGGCGCTATGCATGTATTCAAAAATCAGCCTGCTATTTTTTATCAGTGATATTTGCTTTGGAATTGGTCATGGTTTTACTCTGATGGGTGCTTTTGCACTGATCCATCAAATGACCAGCTTAGACAATCGTGCAGCAGTGATGTCGACCTATCTGTTTATTGCTTATCTGGGCACTATTGTTCCCATCATTGCTGTGGGTTACCTGGCCGATCACTGGGGGCTGGATTTCGCTGTGATCAGCTTTTGTATCGCGATCAGTCTATTGTGTTTTGCGCTGTGGTGGGCGTATCAAAAATCCCGCCTACCAGCCTAAAAAAAGCCCTCAATTGAGGGCTTTTTTGATATTTATTAAATAATTATTTACCAATACAGAACGATCCGAATATCTTGCCCAGCAGGTCATCTGCACTGAAATCACCCGTGATTTCGCCCAAAGCATTTTGCGCCAGACGCAAGGACTCTGCCACCAGTTCCCCCGCGTTATATACCACCAGCTGTTCACGCGCTTCAGCCAAATAGAGCTGAGTGCGCTTCATTGCGTCTAAATGACGGGTACGTGCAATAAAGGTATCTTCTTCAGGCTGGAAGCCTGCATGGGCTGTAATCGCTTCTATAAGCGCTTGTACGCCAGTTTCCTGCTTGGCAGACACTGCAATATGCCGGAAACCATTTAAATCGCCAATCACGGCTTCAGCACCGGTCAGGTCGCATTTATTGCCAATCAGCATTAAACGTTTCGGTTCTATATGTTCAGCAAAATATTCCTGAGCAAGTTGCAGCGGATCTTCGCCCTGACTTAAGTCATAGACCAAGAGCAATAAATCGGCCTGTTCGATTTCTTTAATCGCGCGGCGAATCCCTTCTTTTTCCACGATATCGCCAGTTTCACGCAGGCCCGCAGTATCAGTCAGGGTAATCGGCAGACCATTTAAAGTAATCTTTTCATGCAAGACATCACGGGTGGTGCCGGCAATATCAGTCACAATTGCGCGTTCAATTCCAGCCAATGCATTCAGCAACGAAGATTTACCGGCATTCGGTTTACCCGCAATTACGACTTGTAAACCTTCACGTAACAACTGACCTTGACGTGCGGATTGCTGTACTTGAGTGACGGCACTGGATACGCCATCTAGCAGATTTAAAATCTTGCCATCTGCGAGAAAATCAATTTCTTCTTCCGGAAAATCAATTGCCGCTTCCACATGCAGACGCAGGTGAATCAGCTGCTCAAGGACTGCATTGACTTTGGTCGAGAAAGCCCCTTGTAAAGAACGCACTGCAGAACGTGCAGCCGCTTGCGAAGTTGCATCAATCAGGTCGGCAATCGCCTCGGCCTGCACCAGATCCAGCTTGCCATTCTCAAAAGCACGCATCGAGAATTCACCGGCCTTGGCTGCAGTGGCGCCCAGCTCCAGTAAACGACCAAGCAGAGCATTTTGAATCACCGGCCCGCCATGACCTTGCAGCTCGACCACATCTTCACCGGTAAAAGAGTTTGGATTCGGGAAGCAAATCGCCAGTCCTTCATCCATGACTTCGCCGGCCGCATCATAGAACTGGCGGAAACCGGCAAAACGGGCTTTAGGCAGCTCTTTTTGTGTCAGTTGCTGGGCAATTTCATAGGATTTCGGGCCTGACAGGCGAATCACCCCAACGCCGCCACGTCCTGGTGGAGTTGCAATCGCAGCAATAGTTGTGGTTCGGTTGAGCATAAAATTTACCTGCAAAGACTCAAAAGTACAGCCAAAAAAAATCCGCCTAAGATTACCATCTTAAGCGGATTTATTCAGCCTATCCGTACAACTTAGTTGACTGGAGTAACCTCATCACGTTTCGCGCGATCTTTGGCAACAGACTTGTTAATCAAAGTTTGTTGCAGAATCGTGATCAAGTTGTTGACGATCCAGTACAGAACCAAGCCTGCCGGGAAGAACAACAAGAATACGGTAAAGATAATCGGCATAAACTTGAAGACTTTTGCCTGCATTGGATCCGTCGGTTGTGGATTTAACGACTGTTGGATATACATCGTCAAGCCCATCAACAACGGCAGAATGAACCAAGGATCCATTGAAGACAAATCCTGAATCCACAGCATCCATGGCGCATGACGCAGTTCCACAGATTCCATCAATACCCAGTACAAGGCCAGGAAAATCGGCATTTGTAATAACAGTGGTAAACAGCCGGCAAGCGGATTGACCTGTTCACGTTTGTACAATGCCATCATTTCTTGAGAGAAGCGCATGCGATCTTCACCGAACTCTTCTTTCATGCGTTGCATTTCTGGCGCAATCACCCGCATTTTCGCCATAGAGCGATAGCTCTTCGACGACAATGGCCACAGGATCAGTTTCACCAGGATGGTCAACAGAATAATGGCCCAGCCCCAGTTACCCACCAGACCATGGAAGAACTCAAGACCGACAAACAGTAATTTCGCAATTGGCCATAACCAGCCATAATCAACGGTCTGGTTTAAACCCGCAGCCAAATCTTTCAGTTCTGACTGGATTTTCGGACCTGAATAGAAGGTCGCATCAATTTCAGCCACGGTACCTGCTGGTACATTAAACGTTGGTGAAGTAAAACCGATGATGTTCATGTTATCGGTTGATTTGCGTGATTCAAGCTTGGCGCTATAGGCTTCGCCATTGCCTTGAGTCAACTTCAGCTGACCTGGAACCCATGCACTGACAAAGTAGTGCTGTACCATTGCCACCCAACCACCTGTCGCTTCAGTACTGACTTTTTCTTCAACAAAGTTGTCGAATTTAAGCTTGTTGTACTGCTCGTCCGGGGTACCCCATGCACCGCCCAGGAATGTTCCCAGCGTGAAGATCCCCTGATCAGATTTGCCTGGATCTTCCGAGTTATCGCGTTTGATCTGACCGAACATCTGACCTTGCCAGGTCTGGCCACTGCGGTTAACCACTTTATGGTTCACCACGACCGGATATTCACCTTCAGTGAAATTGAAGGTCTTAATGATCTCAATCCCGTCAGCGGTTTTAAACACTAGCGGTACAGACAATACTTTCAGGTTTTCACCATCTTTGGATTTGACTGTTTTCGCATCTGCCAGGGTATAAGCAGTTTTTTCCAGCTCATACATTGGACGGCCGTTACGGCTGCTGTCCGGTCCATTCAGACCGATCAGGCCAGACTGGGCGACATAAGTACGTTTCGCATCGCTTTCCAGCATGACGAAAGGTTCATCGCTGTCTTTGTTCTTGTCATGATTGAGTAATTCAATACGAACAATATCACCACCCTTCGGATTGATCCAAAGATGATAAAGGTCGGTTTGTACTGAAATAAGCTGCTGACTTACAGGTGCTGTGGCATCCGTGGCTTGCTGTGCTGGCACATTTGCTTGTGGCAGATCAGAGGCAACTGTAGCCGTCTGACCATTTGGCAAATCTGCAGATACGTCATGCGAAACAACAGCAGTTTCCTGCTGCGGTTTTGTTTCAGCATTTCCATAATCTTTTTGCCACGCCAAAATGAGCAAATATGCGACAACAAACATGGCTCCGAGAATTGCAATCCTGGCCCATTGTTGCATATGTATTACCCCAAGTGGTGAGAGTGATTTTGGTTCAATAAACGATCACGAAAGGGTACAGCAACGTGAAGCGTTTGAGAATCTATTTGCTGAAATGAAATAAAACGAATCGCTTTTGAGGGAACAGGATCATATCCCGAGCCCCCCCACGGATGACAACGGCAAATACGTTTAGTAGCCAGCCACACTCCACGCCCAGCGCCATGCATCTGGACTGCTTCCAAGGAATATTGAGAACAAGTTGGAATATAACGACAGCGCGGTCCAAGAAGAGGACTAATCGCAATCTGATAGAAACGGATCAACCAATGCAGTAAACGTACCATTGGCCAACTCTACTTTTGTGGGGAGGGGGCTATTTTTGAATGCTTTTTGGCGAGACGGTTCAGTTTCTGCCAGGCAAATTGTAATTGCTGGTGCAATTCTGCATTAGGCACTGCTTCAACACCCATTTTCGGCATGATTACAATGTCTAAGTCATCTAATTGCTGTTGATGCAGGCGAAAACTTTCGCGAGCAAGTCGTTTTACTCGATTTCTTTCGTGTGCACGTCGCACTTTCTTCTTGGCAACAACTAAACCCAAACGGCTATTTGGCAGTTCGGAATGTTTTGCAAGAAATAAGAAATGGGGTTGATGCACTTTAAAAAGCGCACCATCAAAGACACCTTTATAATCGGCAGCACAGCGTAATCGCAACTCTGTGCCAAAACTATAAAGTTTTGTCATAACACCCGAAATCGTCTTAGCGTAACTGATTAAACAGTTAAGCTATGACGACCTTTTGCACGACGGCGAGCTAATACTTGACGACCAGCTTTAGTAGCCATACGAGCACGGAAACCATGAACACGCTTACGCTTTAATTCAGACGGTTGGAATGTACGTTTCATATTGAAACTCCAAAAAATGATCTTTCTATGAAGGTCCGCGATTTTAGTGCTCATTGCTTGAGCTGTCAATGCAAAAGCGGTTTTCTTTTCAAATAAGATCAAAAAAGATAAAGATAAGATCAAAAAAGATAAAGATAAGATCAAAAAAGATAAAGACCTTGGTTTTTCAGAGAACTGAATAAAAAATAGTTCAATTCAAGTTAATCACAAATTAAGTTATTGTTATATAAATATATATAAGTTATAAACAACTCTATCAACAAAGTTATCCACATGTTATCCAGATTTTAAATTTAACCTGTGTTTTTAAATTTAAATTTGAAGCTTTCTGAGTTATCCACAAAAATCAGTGATCTTATAAATAAATTCAAATTTATAAATTTAAATTTATTACTATTAGGGAGCACTTTTTCTATGGATAAGCCACTTTTTATTTAATTAAACATAAACTTATATTGTGGATAAAACTGTTTCTATTAATTTTATACTTTGTGGATAACTTTGTGATATATTTTATCCACAGCTTGCGGATAAACTTATCCACACTAGGTTTTAAATTTAAATTTATGCATGGTGATTTCTTTTTGCACAGTTTTTGTGGAAATTGCCATGACAGATGTGGATAACTTGGTTAGAATGGCGACCCGCTTTTGGTCGCGGTCATCTTTTTTGAATGAACAATGGAATGAATAGGGGATTCAC